>NZ_JBEZUT010000105.1:0-25495 GCF_040636595.1 Kitasatospora sp. NPDC036755 | reverse complement strand
ACTTCCTGTCGCTGCATCCTGAGTTGGGATCGGCGATCGACAGTGCCTTCTATGTCGCCGCCCCGCCCCTCCAGGGAGGCGCGGAAGATCGCGCGTCGGCCGGCCTGGTCGGCGGCGCGCTGCTGAACGAGGCCTTCGAC
Organism: Kitasatospora sp. NPDC036755; assembly: GCF_040636595.1. Classification (NCBI taxonomy): domain Bacteria; kingdom Bacillati; phylum Actinomycetota; class Actinomycetes; order Kitasatosporales; family Streptomycetaceae; genus Kitasatospora; species Kitasatospora sp. NPDC036755. The sequence goes on along the minus strand of NZ_JBEZUT010000105.1, from coordinate 25,355 downwards.
GACGACCCGCAGGTGGTCGTCAACAACTACTACGAGGACGACGGCTTCTTCTAGACCGTCAGGCCGGAGCTCCGCGCGGGCCGTCGGGGGAGTCCCCCGGCGGCCCGCGCTGTCGGCGCGGTGCGCTTGAATGACGTCGGCACACCGTTCCGACCGGGGGAGACGCACCGATGAGCAGCACCGGCACCGACCTGGCCGCCGCCCGGAAGCCCACCGCGGCCTGGCTGGAGTCCTGTTTCGGCCCCGGCACGCTGTGGCGGCCCGAGCCCGAGGCGCTGCCCGAGCGGCTGACGGCGAAGGACGCCCGGGCGTTCCTGGGCGAGGTCGGAGTGCCGGCCGTCGGGCTGGCGTTCCTCGGCTTCGACTCCACCGACCTGCCCGAGCGCGGGATGTGGGAGGCGGACCTGGACGGGCTGTTCGGCGGGCGCGCGCCGGGGGACGACACTCCGCCGAGCGCCCGGGGGTACTGCGTCGGCAGGTTCGACGCGCTGCACCTGATGGTGGACGGCGACTGCGGCGCGGTGCGGATCTACGACGCGGACGGCTGGGACCACGGGAGCGGCGAGCGCGGCCGGGCGGCCGACTCGCTGCCCGGGGTGGTCGGCGCGCTCGCGCTGCTGGCCCGCCGGGAGGAGCGGATCCGCGGCGGGGACGCCGAGGCCGCGCTGGACGAGTTCGAGGCGCTGGTGCGGGAGTTGGGCCAGGGGCCGGAGGAGTCGGAGCTCTGGGCGGGGCTGCTGGAGAACCTGCGCGAGGAGTACCAGGACTGACGCCCTCCGGGCCCGGCGGCCGCACAACGCTTCGGCGCTGTGCGGCCGCCGGCGTGTCCGGCATGGGTCCTAACCGTCGAGGCGCGGGTATGCCCCGGCCCGGGCCGCCGCCTCGGCGGCCCGGGCGGCGCGGTCCGCGGCCGCTTCGTCCAGCGGCTCCGCGGTGGTGAGCATCCGGTAGTAGAGCGGCGCCGAGACCGCCCGGATAACCTCGAACGCGTCGGTGTCCGGCGGGAGTTCGCCGCGTTCGACGGCGGCGGTGACGCACGGCGCCCACTCCTCGACCCGGCGCCGGTAGAAGTGCCGCAGTGCCTCGGCCGCCTCGGGGTCGCAGTTCGCCGCCATGATGACGGCGCGGAACAGCGCGCCCTGCCGGGGGTCGGCCAGGGTGCGCTGGACGAGTCGGGCGTTGGCCCGGAGGTCTCCGGCGAGGGAGCCGCTGTCGGTGCGCGGCAGGGACTGCTCGGCCATGTCCGCGAGCAGGTCCGCGACCAGCGCGGTGGTGCTGCCCCAGCGGCGGTAGACGGTGGTGCGGCCGACCTCGGCCCGCTGGGCGATGTCGCCGAGGTCGAGGCCGCCGAAGCCGTGCTCGACCAGGGCGTCCTCGGCGGCGCGCAGGACGGCGGTGCGGACCCGGGCGGTCCGGCCGCCGGGGCGGACCGTGCCGGGAGTGGAGGGCTCGACGGCCATTAACGGGATTCCTGTTCCATTAGGTGGCTGCAGTCTGCTAGGTTCACGGCATCCTAACGGAACGGGAGTCCCATTAGGGGCTTCGAGGGGAGAACCGCCATGACCATCACCACCGACATGGAGTACCGCCGGCTCGGCACGTCCGGGCTCAAGGTGTCCGCGCTCAGCCTCGGCACCGGCACCTTCGGCGGACGCGGCCCGCTGTTCGGCGCCTGGGGCACCACCGGCGTCCAGGAGGCCCGCAAGCTGCTCGACATCGCCATCGACGCCGGGGTCACCCTCTTCGACACCGCCGACGTCTACTCCGACGGCGCCTCCGAGGAGGTGCTCGGCCAGGCGATCCGCGGCCGCCGCGACCAGGTGCTGATCTCCACCAAGGCCGGACTGCCCACCGGCGACGGCCCGCAGGACGCCGGCACCTCCCGCGCCCGGCTGATCCGCTCGGTGGAGGACGCGCTGCGCCGCCTCGACACCGACTACCTCGACCTCTTCCAGCTGCACGCCTACGACGCCGGCACCCCGATCGAGGAGGTGCTCGCCACCCTGGAGGACCTCGTCCGGGCCGGCAAGATCCGCTACACCGGGGTCTCCAACTTCTCCGGCTGGCAGCTGATGAAGTCCCTCGCCCTCGCCGAGCGGCACGGCCGCCCCCGGTACGCCACCCACCAGGTCTACTACTCGCTCGTCGGCCGCGACTACGAATGGGAGCTGATGCCGCTCGCCCGGGAGGAGGGCGTCGGCGCCCTGGTCTGGAGCCCGCTCGGATGGGGCCGGCTCACCGGGCGGATCCGCCGCGGACAGCCGCTGCCGGACGGCAGCCGGCTGCACGACACCGCCGACTACGGCCCGCCGGTGGAGGACGAACTGCTGTACCGGGTGGTCGACGCGCTGGACGAGGTCGCCGCCGAGACCGGCCGCACCGTCCCCCAGGTGGCGATCAACTGGCTGCTGCGCCGTCCGACCGTCTCCTCGGTGATCATCGGCGCGCGCAACGAGGAGCAGCTGCGCCAGAACCTCGGCGCGGTCGGCTGGTCCCTGACGGAGGACCAGGTGGCCCGGCTGGACGCCGCCGGCGCCCGCACCGCGCCGTACCCGTACTTCCCGTACCGCCGCCAGGAGGCCTTCGCCCGCCTCGACCCGCCGCTCGCGGGCTGAGACGCCTGGCGGGGCCGGGGATCCGGCGGTTCCAGGGCTCGCAGCCGACGCGCCCGCCGGGCGGCGGCGCCTTCCCGTGCGGCATGCGTGGGCCCCGGCCCGGGAGATGTCCGGGCCGGGGCCGGACCGGCTGCTGCGGGGCGGGCGGTCGGCCCCGCGCCGGTGGCCGGGGTGGGGGTCAGGCCTGCCGGGCGTGCCAGGCGGCGAGGAGTTCGGCTTCCCGGGCGGGGTCGAGGGTGCCGGCAACGGGCTCGAACGGCTCGATGTCGCGGGCGGTTTCGGCGACGGGGCGGAAGACGAGCCCGGTGGCGAGGGCGGCCGCCGGGGCCGCGGTGCTGGTGGCGCGGCGCTCGGGGGAGGAGGGCCAGAGCGGGAGCGCGTTCTGCTCGACGCCGGCCTCGCGGAGGAACTCCTCGGCCACCCAGGTGACGGTGGTGCCGGGCGGGGCGACCGCCGAGGCGATGGCGTCGAGCAGGTCGCCCATGCCGAACGGCGGGGGCGTGGCGGCGTGGTAGGCGCCGGAGGCGCCCTGCTCCAGGAGGGCGAGCATCCAGTGGGCGAGGTCGCGGACGTCGACCACCTGGACCGCGGCGTCCGGGCGGCCGGGGGCGAGCACCTCGCCGCCCCGGGCGAGGCGCCGCACCCAGTAGTCGAAGCGGTGGGTGTAGTCGCGGGGGCCGATCACGTAGGTCGGGCGGACCAGTAGGGTCCGGTCGCCGAAGGCCTGTTGGGCGGCGCGCTCGCACTGGACCTTGAGGACCCCGTACGTCTCGGCGGTGACGGCCTCGGGCTCCGGGCCGTCGGCGGGCAGCAGCGGGGAGTCCTCGGCGTAGCCGGGGGCGGCCGGGACGTCGTACACCGAGACGGTCGAGACCAGGAGGTACCGGCCGGCCGCTCCCGGGTCGAGGGTGGCGGCCAACTCGCGGACCTGGCGCGGGTAGTAGGCGCAGAAGTCGACGGTGGCGTCCCAGCTGCGGCCGCGCAGCGCGGAGAGGTCGGCGTCGCGGTCGGCGATCAGGTGGGTGGCGTCCGGGAGCAGTCCGGAGCCGGTGCGGCCGCGGTGCACCACCGTGACCTCGTGCCCGGCGGCCAGGGCCGCCTCGGCGAAGTGGAGACCGATGAAGCGGGTGCCGCCGATGACCAGAATGCGCATCCTGACATCGTGCCAGTTCGGGCCTGGCCGCTGCCACCCGGTGCCCGGTTGTTGCGCAAGTTGTGGGTGGGGTAAGCGAGTCCGGAAGTGGTGTGTATGGTTCCGGGGGGAACTGTGTTCGACGCCCGGCCGCATGTGGCGGCGGTCGTCGGCGCGTTGGGTCGTGCCCGGCCGGTCGCCGCTGGTCAGCCGTTCGGCGGTGGTGGCGGGTGGTGGGCCGTGACGGCCCTGTTACGTCTGAGGGATCGTCAAAGTTCCTTGTTTCCCGGCGAACTTGTGTGAATCCCCTTTAAGCTCCCGTTAACAATGACGGCTTTTCGCCACTCGGGAACTCGATCCACGAGGTCGGCCGGAGGGCCCAACCGGACGATGAGAGCAGGGATGACGACGACAACTGAACGAACCGCCGGCGCCGCGCGCGGCCCGGACCGGCGGTCGGACGGGCCCGGGAGCCGAGCCTCGGGCCGTCGCACCGCGGGCGGCGCGGTGGCGCTGGCGGTGGTGATCGGCGCCTGCTCGGTGGCGGCGGCCCCCTCGGCCTTCCCGCAGACCGGCGACGGGACGGTGAAGGTCCGGGTGATCCGGGCCGTCGACACCGACGGGGTGTGGACGCCCGGCCTGGAGTCGACCATGGCGGGTGTGAAGGTCACGCTCACCGACGACGCCGGGGTGGCCGTCGAGGGCACCACGGCGGCCGACGGCACCGTGACGCTGGCGCCGGCCACGAGCAAGCTGACCGGCGGCAAGTACCGCGTCCAGGTGGTGAATCCGAAGCCGGGCGTGCTCTACCCGGCCTTCGCCTCGCGGGAGGGCCTGGACGGCGCCCCCACCAAGCTGAGCTCCAACGAGGAGTTCGTCGACCTCTCCGGCGGCAAGACGGCCGAACTCACCACGGGCCTCTGGAGCCCGGGTGACTACTGCCAGAAGAACGCGCCGCTGGTGTCGACCTGCCAGAACCCGCCCGCGGACGGGGACGCCCAGCACACGCTGGTGTCCTTCCCGTACGAGTCCCGCGGAACGGCCGGCAAGGGCTTCACCCTGACCGACGTGGCCACGGCCGGGCAGACCGGGAACCTCTACGGCATCGCCTGGAACAAGGCCGACCGGCGGGTGTTCTCCTCGGCCCAGGCCAAGCGGACCACCAGCTACGGCCCCGGCGGTCCGGGCGGGATCTACGTCACCGACTGGGCGACGAAGAAGACCACCCTGTTCGCCACCGTCCCGGACGCGGGCACCACCGCGCACACCCCGGGCAACGACGACGGCTTCCTGGCCCCGGTGGGCAAGGAGAGCCTCGGCGGCATCAAGATCACCGAGGACGGCAAGGACCTCTTCGTCGTCAACCTGCACGACCGCAAGCTCTACCGCTACGACGCCACCGCGGCGACGGCGGCCGCGCCGAAGGCCTCCTACGCCATCCCGGACCCGGGCTGCCCGGCGTCGGGGGACTGGCGCCCGTACGGCCTCGGCATCCAGGACGGCGTCGGCTTCCTCGGCGGCGTCTGCTCGGGCGAGTCCACCGGCAAGTCCGCGGACCTGCGGGCCGTGGTGCTGCCGTTCGACCTGTCCACCGGCGCGTTCAAGTCGGCGGTGCTGAACCAGCCGCTCGACTACCCGCGCGGCACCACGGTCGGCGGGCCGTGCCCGGGCACCGGCTGGTACCCGTGGCAGGACACCTTCCCGAGCACCCAGAACGGCCAGGCCTGCGGCGACAACTACATGGCCAACCCCGAGCCGGCGCTGGCCGAGATCGCGTTCGAGACGGACGGCTCGATGCTGCTCGCCTTCCGCGACCGCTTCGGCGACCAGTCGGCGGCCAGCCCGACGGGCAGCACGATGGCCAAGGTCCTGCCCGGCGGCGACCTCCTCAAGGCCTGCCCGGCGAACGGCGCCTACCTGCTGGACACCAACCTGGGCTGCGGTTCCACGGCCCGGGGCCAGCGGTTCTTCGACAACGCCCGGATCGGCCACAACAACCCCGGCAACGCGGGGATGGCGTTCTCGAAGGTCGAGGACTCCATCGTGATCTCGGGCTACGACAGCGACAGCCAGGCCTACGGCTACGGCAGCGCCTTCCAGAAGCGCAACGGCAAGGCGGACGGCGGCGTGCGGCTCAACACCGCCCCGGGCGCCCCGCCGTTCGGCAAGGGCGCCGCGATGGGCGACCTCGAAGTCCTCTGCGACCAGGCTCCGCTCCAGATCGGCAACCGCGTCTGGTACGACCCCGAGCGCAGCGGCCTCCAACTGCCGGGCCAGAAGCCGGTTCCGGGTGCCACCGTCCACCTGTACGACGAGGCGGGGAAGCTCGTCGGCACGACCACGACGACCAAGCGCGGCGAGTACTACTTCGACGACAGCAACGTCGACGGCGGCCTCAAGCCGCGGACCAAGTACACGATCAAGCTGGACAACCCGGCGGACTACGCCAAGGACGGCCCCCTCTTCCAGTGGGTGCCGACCGACCCCGACGTCGGTGACAACCACTTCATCGACTCCAAGGGCATCGTCCCGAAGGGCGGCAAGTTCCCGGAGCGGGCGCTGACCACCGGCGGCCCCGGCGAGAACGACCACACCTACGACTTCGGCTTCCGCCTCCAGGAGGGCGCGCTGCGCCTGGTCAAGCACGACCAGGACGGCAAGCCGCTGGCCGGCGCCAAGTTCCAGCTGTGGCACGAGACCAACGGGACCGACGGGCTCCAGCCGACCGGCGACAAGCCGGACACCAAGGTGGGCGAACCCTGCACGACCGGGGCCGACGGCATCTGCCAGGGCACAGGGGTGCCGGGGACGTACTACTGGCAGGAGCTGAGCCCGCCGGACGGCTACTCGGCGCCGGAGGTCACCGTCTTCGGCCCGCTGAAGCTGACCTCGGCGAACCTCGACGCCGGCGTGGAGGTGACGGCCGTCAACAAGCTGATCCCCACCCCGACGCCGACTCCGACGCCCACCCCGACCGAGACGCCGACCCCGGCGCAGACGTCGGCGGCCCCGGTGCCGCCGGCCCCCGCGCCTCCGGCGTCCGGGCACCTGCCCAACACCGGTGCGGGTGAAGGGATGCCGATCGCGTTGACCAGCGCGGCGGCGCTGATCGCCCTCGGGACCGCCATGGTGCTGGTGGTCCGCCGACGCAAGGCCGCCCAGCGCGGCTAGCGCCTCTGTCGGGCGTTCGCGGAAGCGCGTTCGCGCCGGTGAGTTCGCCGGGGCCCGGTGCGGGGAGACCCGTGCCGGGCCCGATCGGGCGGGTTCGTGGGACCGTTGGTCCCCGGACCCGCCCGACTGTCGTGTCCGACCGAGGAAGGGAGCGGGCTGCATGCCCCGTAGCACGAAGGCCGACGGCCCCGGGCCCCGGTGGGCCAGGGCCGGCTGGCTCAAGGCCCTGATCGCGATCGCGGTGTGCGGCGCCGCGGCCGGCGGCGTGGCCGTCTACCGGACGGCCTCCGACGAGGCCGCCGAACGCCCGGTGACCACCGACGAGGCGGGCCGGCTCGCACTGTCGCGGCTGAACCTCTACCAGGCGAGCCCGGTGGCGGTGTCGCTGACGGCCGACGAGGGCGGGGGCGTGAGCATCCGGGTCGACGGGATCCTCGACTACCGCACCCACCGGGGGGTGGGCCGCTACCGGACCACCGGCGCGAGCGGCCCGCTGGACCACGGCCTGATCGTCTGGGACACCGGCGGCCTCGGGCTGGCCCCCGACGCGGCCGGCGCGGGCCCGGGAACCCCGACCGCCGCCGCCCCCACCGCCGTCCCCACCGACGCCCCGGCCTGGGAGCAGGCCGAGCACATCCCCCGCCAGGGCTGGTCGCCGCGCACCTACACGGCGGACCCGCTGGACGCGGGGCTGAACCTGCTGGTCCAGCTCGGCGCGGACCGCCCCGACAACCCGCTGCTGCTCGCCCAGTCCGGTGCCCGCTGGCTCGGCCGGGACCGGATCGACGGCCGGAGCTACGACCGCTTCGCCGGCCCGCGCGCCCAGGGCTCCGCGCCCGACGGCGCCCGCTCGCCGCTGACGTACTGGGTGGACGGCGACGGCGGGCTGCGCCGGGTGACGATGCGGATGCCGGGGCTCGGCACCCCGACCACGGTGGAGGTCACCGGACGGCAGGCGGACGCCAAGCTGCCCGAGGCCCCGTGGCTCACCGGCTGAGCCGGCGCGGCCCGGCCTGAGCCGAGCCGTCCCGGGCTGAACCGACCCGGACCGAGCCGAGCCGTGCCGTCCGGGCCGACCCGGCGCGACCCGGTCCGCCCGGCCTGCCCGGCACGCACGCTCCGGAAGACCGCGGACACGGCCGGAAACCCTTCGGACAGGCCGGTCAGCCGTACAAAAATCGTTGGTGAGGCAGCAATAGCTTCATCATCTTCCGTTCACCCGGACTCGGCTGCCAGCATCGGCGCACCGTCACCGCCCGAGGGAGTAGCCGATGAACCGCCCCCGTTCCCTGCGCTGTCTGGCCGCACTGTCCCTGGTCGTCCTGGCCGCCACCGCCTGCGGGCGCTCCGACCAGGGCGGCTCCCCGGCCGCCGGCGCGGCCCAGGCCGCGCAGAACTCCGGGAAGAGCGCCGCCGAGCTGCTCCCGGCGAAGAACAAGCAGAGCGGCGTGCTCAGAGTGGCCACCTCCGTCGGCTACCCGCCGATGGAGATGTACAAGACCGGGACCACCGAGCTCACCGGCGTCGACCCGGACCTCGCCGCCGCCCTGGCCGGGAGGCTCGGCCTGAAGCTGGAGCTCGCCAACTCCTCCTTCGACGGCCTGATCCCGGGCCTCCAGGCCGGCCGCTACGACCTGGTGATGTCCTCCATGACGGACAGCGCGCAGCGCCGCCAGGCCGTCGACTTCGTCGACTACTTCCGCACCGGCGGCGTGATCATGACGAAGAAGGGCAACCCCGAGGGCATCACGTCCATCGAGGACCTCTGCGGCAAGAAGGTGGTCCTCGCCAAGGGCAGCTCCAACCTGGAGATCGGCGAGCAGCAGAACGCCAAGTGCGCCACCAAGATGGCGATCTCGCAGAGCGAGGACGCCCCGACCGGGCTGCTCCAGCTGGACAGCGACCGGGCCGTGGCCACGATCGTGGACTACCCGGTGGCGCAGATGTTCGTCCGGAACAGCGGCTCCTACGAGGTGCTGCCGGACCAGTACGGGACGGCGCCCTGGGGCATCGCGGTGGCGAAGAAGGACTCCGGGCTGCGCGACGCGGTGCGGAAGGCGCTCCAGGAGCTGATCGAGAACGGCGAGTACCGCAAGGTGCTGGACACCTACCAGGTGGGCGGCAGCGCGGTGGAGCGCGCCACCGTCAACGCGGCGCAGTGAGAACGGCGGCACCGACGAGATGAGCACCGACATGAGAGACCCCGCGACGCCCGCCCCGGCGTCCCCGGCCGCCGCGGTCGCGGCCGACGACGACCTGGCCCTCGAGGTCACCGGCCGGCCCCGCCCGGCGCGCTGGTTCGCCGTCCTGGCGGCGGCCTTCGCCGCCGTCTGGCTGGCCTGGACGATCATCGTCAACCCCAACCTGCACTGGGACATCGTCGCCAGGTACCAGTTCGACGGCGTGATCCTGGAAGGGCTCTGGGTGACCGTCCAACTCACCCTGATCTCCCAGGTGGTGGGCATCGTCATCGGCGTGGTGGTCGCCGTGATGCAGCTGTCCGACAGCCCGGTGCTGCGCACCACCGCCGGGGCGTACACCTGGTTCTTCCGCGGCACCCCGCTGCTGGTCCAGCTGATCTTCTGGTTCAACCTGGCGCTGCTCTTCCCGGAGATCAGCATCGGCATCCCGTTCGACGGGCCCAAGCTGGTCAGCTGGCAGTCCAACACCCTGATCACCGGCTTCGTGGCGGCACTGCTCGGCCTGTCGATCAACGAGGGCGCCTACATGTCCGAGATCGTCCGGGCCGGCATCCAGAGCGTCGACCCCGGGCAGCGCGAGGCCGGCGCCTCACTGGGCATGTCCAACCGGCAGATCCTCACCCGGGTGGTGCTGCCGCAGGCGATGCGGGTGATCATCCCGCCGTTCGGCAACCAGTTCATCTCGATGCTGAAGACCACCTCGCTGGTCTCCGTCATCGCCGGCGCCGACCTGATGACCGTCTCGCAGCACCTCTACCTCGCCAACTTCGAGGTGATCGCGCTGCTGATCGTCGCGTCGATCTGGTACCTGGTGCTCACCACCATCGCGAGCGTCGCCCAGCACGCCGTGGAACGGAAGTTCAACCCGGCCGGCGCCCCGCCGGCGCTGCACCGCAGGGTGCTGGCCAACCTGCGCCCCGGGCGCGGCGGAGCGGGGAAGAGCCTCAAGAAGGGGGAGGGCAAGTGATGATGAGCACGGACCTGGAGAAGCCGCTCGCCGAGGTGGTGCTGTCGGCCCGCAGGGTGCGCAAGCACTTCGGGGACCTGGAGGTGCTGCGCGGCATCGACCTGGAGGTCCGGGCGGGGGAGGTGCTCTGCGTGATCGGCCCCTCCGGCTCCGGCAAGTCCACGCTGCTGCGCTGCTTCAACCACCTGGAGAAGATCGACGCCGGGCGGATCGAGGTGGACGGCGAACCGGTCGGCTACGAGCCGCACGGCGCCTCCGGCACCAAGCTGCGCGAGCGCCGCCCGCGCGACATCCGCCACCAGCGCGAGCGGATCGGCATGGTCTTCCAGCGCTTCCACCTCTTCCCGCACCGCACCGCGCTGCAGAACGTGATGGAGGGCCCGGTCGCGGTCAAGGGCCGCCCGCGCGGGGAGGCCGAGCGCCAGGCCCGCGCGCTGCTGGACACGGTCGGCCTGGCCGACCGCGCCGACCACTACCCGGCCCAGCTCTCCGGCGGCCAGCAGCAGCGGGTGGCGATCGCCCGGGCACTGGCCATGGAGCCGACCCTGATGCTCTTCGACGAGCCCACCTCCGCGCTCGACCCGGAACTGGTCGGCGAGGTGCTCGGGGTGATGCGCGACCTCGCCAGCAGCGGCATGACGATGATCGTCGTCACCCACGAGATGGGCTTCGCCCGCGAGGTCGCCGACCGGGTCGTCTTCATGGACCAGGGCGCCGTCGTCGAGGCCGGCACCCCGGCCGAGCTGTTCACCGCCCCGCGGCACGACCGCACCCGGGCCTTCCTCTCCACGGTGCTCTGATGGGAACGACGCAACCGGCGATGGCACCGGCGACGGAACGGATGGGAACGGACGTGACCACGACCCCGGTCGACCTGCTGCTGCGCGGCGGCACCCTGGTGGACGGCACCGGGGCGCCCGCCCGCCCGGCCGACCTCGCCGTCGCGCGCGGCCGGGTCACCGTCCTGCCGCCCGGCACAGCGGTGGCCGCGGCCGAGACCCTGGACGTCACCGGACGGGTCGTCACCCCCGGCTTCATCGACGTCCACACCCACTCGGACGCGCTCGCCGCCCCCTTCGGCGGCGGCACCCACACCGACGGCGACGCCCTGGACGAGCTGCGGCTCGCCCCGCTGCTCCAGGGCGTCACCACGGAGATCAGCGGCAACTGCGGGATCAGCCTGTTCCCCTCCCTGCCCGAGCGGCTGCCCGAACTCGCCGGGCACCTGCGGGTCTCCTTCGGCCTCGGGCCGGTGCTGCCCGCCGAGGACTTCGACGCCTTCGCCGCCGGACAGCGGCCCGAACTGCGCCGCAACCACATCGCCTCGCTGGTCGGCCACGGCACGCTGCGCGCCGGGGTGATGGGCTTCGAGGACCGCCCGCCCACCCCCGAGGAGCTGGCCGCCATGTGCGGGCTGCTCGACCGGGCCCTGGCCCAGGGCGCGGCCGGGCTCTCCACCGGCCTGATCTACCCGCCCGGCGTCTACGCGGACACCGAGGAGATCGTGGCCCTGGCCGAGGTCGCCGCCCGGCACGGCAAGCCGTACGTGACGCACCTGCGCGACGAGATGTCCCAGGTGGAGAAGGCCCTGGAGGAGGCGCTGGAGATCGCGGCGCGCTCCGGCGCCGCCCTCCAGGTCTCCCACCACAAGACCGCCGGACGGCACGCCTGGGGCGCCACCCTGCGCACCCTGCCGCGCCTGGAGCAGGCCCGCGCCGACGGCGTCGACGTGCTCTGCGACGTCTACCCGTACACCGCCGGCAGCACCGTGCTGCACGCCATGCTGCCGCCGTGGACCAGCGAGGGCGGGCCGGCCGCCCTGCTGGAGCGGCTGCGCAGCAAGGAGGTCAGGGACCGGATCCGGGTGGACATCGCGAACGGCGTCGAGGGCTGGGAGAACACCGTCGGCAACGGCGGCTGGGACCTGATCTCGGTGGCCGCCGCCCCCGCCCGCCGCGCCGTCGAGGGCCGCCGGATCGCCGACCTGGCCGTCGAGCGCGGCGCCGATCCGGTGGACTACGTCTGCGACCTGCTGCTGGAGGCGCAGGGCGAGGTGACCATCATCAGCCACTCGATGCGCGAGGACGACGTCCGCCGGGTACTGGCCAGCCCGCTGTCGATGATCGGCTCCGACGGCGTGCCCAAACCCGGCCGCCCGCACCCCCGTTGGGCGGGCAGCTTCGCCCGGGTGCTCGGCCACTACGGGCGCGGGCAGGGGCTGCTGCCGCTGGAGCTCGCGGTGCACAAGATGACCGGCCTGCCCGCCGAGCGGTTCCGGCTCGCCGGCCGCGGCGTCGTCCGGGACGGGGCCGTCGCGGACCTGGTGGTGCTCGACCCGGCGACCGTCCTGGACGGCGCGACCTTCGAGCAGCCGCTGCTCCCGCCGCTCGGCGTGGAGACCGTCGTGGGGGCCGGCCGGGTCGCGGTGCGCGACGGCCGGGCGACCGCGAGCCGGGCCGGAGAGGTGGTGCGGGTCCGATGAGTCTCGCCCAGGTGGCCGCCGCCGCGCGCAGTTCGGCGGCGCTCCCGCTGACCCTCGCGGTGGCCGCCGTCGACGTGGACGCCCCCGAGGAGGGCGGTGCGGCCGGCGGTGCTCCCGCCGGTGCTTTCGTCGGTGCTTTCGTCGGTACGGCCGGTGGCACCGTCGGGGTGGACGACACCGTCGTGCTGCCCGTCGCCAGCGCCTCCAAGCTGCTGCTGCTGGCCGAGGTCGCCCGGCGGCTCGACAGCGGCGAACTGACGGCCCGACAGCCGGTGGAGGTCCTCCCCGAGGACGTCACCGGCGGCACCGGTCTGCTCGGCCGGCTGAGCCGCCCCGGCTGGACGGTGGAGGACCTGGCCTGGCTGACGGCCGCGGTCAGCGACAACACCGCCACCAACGCGCTGCTGCGGCTGGTCGGCCTGCCCGCCACCGCGCGGCTGGCGCGCGAGCTCGGGCTGGAGCGGCTCACCCTGCACGACCGGGTGCGCGACGAGCGCGGGCCGGACGACCCGCCGGTCTTCGCCACCGGCACCGCCCGCGACCTGGCCCGCCTGGTGGCCCTCGCCGTCCGGGGCGCGATGGCCTCCCCGGCGGCCTCGGCCCGGCTGCTCGGGTGGATGCGCGCCAACACCGACCACGGCCTGGTGCCCGCGCTGATCGACCACGACCCGTACGCCCCCGGCTTCCCGGAGCCGCTGGCCGGCACCCTGCTGGTGGCCAACAAGACCGGTACGGACACCGGGGTGCGGGCCGACGCGGGCGTCATCGTGGGCGCCCGCCGGGTGGCCTACGCGGTCGTCGCGCACTGGGACGTGGCGCTCGGGCCGAGCACCGAACGGGCCGCCGTGCACGCGATCCGGGACGTCGGCCGCGCCCTCGGGGCCTGGGCCCAGCGGCCGGCCTGAGCCGGCCCGCCACGGCGGGCGCCCCCGGACCGACCGGTTCGGGGGCGCGGGCCGTTCCGGGCCGGCTCAGCTTCCGGTCGGCTCCGAGCGGGTCTGGGTGTGGCCTCCCGAGGTGGAGTCCTCCTCCTCGGCGAGGACGGAGGCCGGGGCGTGCCGGTCGTGGGTCGTCGCCGCCGTGGCCGCGACGGACAGCAGGGCCGCGGCGGCGACCAGGAGTGCGGAGATCCGGCGGATCATCGGGTTCCCCCTCGGTGGACGGACCGGTGGACGGTCGGCGGAAGGACCGGTGCGGGGACCGGTGCGAGGACCGGCGGACGTCCGCCGGCGGGTGCAGCATGGCACACCCGCGGCCCGCCGCACAGGGCCGGGACCGGTGCCGTGCGCGGCGGGGCTCAGGCCCACTGCATGTCGAGCAGGGCCTTGATCTCCCCGGCGGCGGAGCCGAGTTCGGCGAGGAAGGCCCGCAGCACCGGATTGCGGTTGGTGCCCCGGGTCGCCACCCCGATCCGGCGGTGCAGCTGCGGGTGGTCCAGCCGGCACACGTGCACCCCGGCGCTGTCGGCCAGGCCCAGCGCCGGGATCAGCGCGACGCCCATGCCGGCCCGCGCGAGGTTGATGGTCACCTGGTAGTGGTCGCTGCGGCAGCGCACCCGGGGACGGAACCCCTCGGCGGCGCAGGCGCGTTCGAGCACCGGCTCACCGGTGCTGCCGCCGTGGGTGCCGATCCAGCTCTCGCCCTCCAGCTCGGCCAGCCGCACCGCCGAGCGCCGCCCGAGCCGGTGCCGCAGCGGCACCACGACCAGCTGCGGCTCCTCGAAGTACATCCGTACGTCCACACCCGTCTGCCGGCACCACGGGTCCAGCGGGTGCTCGAAGACGACGGCCGCGTCCAGCCGGCCGGCCTCCAGGTCCGGGACCAGCTCGTGCGGCTGGCCCATGATCAGCTCCAGCTCCACGTGGGGGTGCCCGGCGGCGAACGCGGCCAGCGCCCGGGGCAGCAGGTCCAGCCCGGCGGAGGCGAAGAAGCCGATCCGCAGCACACCGGCCGCACCCTGGGCGTGCGCCCGCAGGTCGTCCTGGGCGACGGCCATCAGATCGGCGATCGCCTGGGCGTGCTCGGCCAGCCGGACACCCGCGGGAGTCAGGCGCAGGGACTGCGGAGCCCGTTCCACCAGCGCGACGCCCAGCTCCTGCTCCAGACGGGCGAGCTGGTGCGAGATGGCGGACGGGCTCAGGTGCAGGGCCTGCGCCGCGGCCACGATGGTGCCCCGGCGGGCGATCTCCAGGAGGACGTGCAGTCGGGCGCTGTTCAGCATCGGCCCAGGTTAAGGCCTGTGCCGGGGTCCGGGCCGGGTGCGCGCTGGTCCACGGCGCGGGCCTCAGGACGTGTGCGCCCGCTGCGCGGCCACCGGCTCCCGGGTGCCGTCGCCGGTGGCGGCCACGTCCAGCCGGAGCAGGTCGTGCTCGGTCTCCCGGCGCACCACCAGGCGGGCCTCGCCGTCCCGGACGAAGACCACGGCGGGCCGCGGCAGCTTGTTGTAGTTGGACGCCATGGCGTAGCCGTAGGCGCCGGTCACCGGGGTGGCCAGCAGGTCGCCGACCCGCAGGTCGGAGGGGAGCGCGGCGTCGTCGATGATCACGTCGCCGCTCTCGCAGTGCTTGCCGACCAGCCGGGCGCGCCCCGGGCGGGGAGCCTCGGGGCAGCGCGGCAGGAAGGCCTCGTAGCGGGCGCCGTACAGCGCCGGGCGCAGGTTGTCGCTCATCCCGCCGTCCACGCTGACGTAGGTGCGCACGCCCTCGATCCGCTTGACGGTGCCGACCCGGTAGAGGGTCAGCCCGGCCCGGGCGGCGATCGAGCGGCCGGGCTCGACGCCGACCTCGCCGCTCCAGCCGGCGCCGCGCACCGCCGCCCGGACCCGTTCCGCCCAGACGGCGAAGGAGGGGGCGCTCTGCCCGCTCAGGTAGGCCACGCCCAGGCCGCCGCCGACGGTCAGCCGGCGCAGGCCGTGCTCCACCGCGAACCGGGCGACCGCGGCGGCGCCGTCGGCCAGCTCGGCCGGGTCGAGCACCTGGGAGCCCACGTGGGCGTGCACACCCTCCAGCCGGACGGCCGCGGACTGCTCGGCCCGGCGCACCGCGGCCGCGGCGGCGCCGCCGGCCAGGCCGAAGCCGAACTTGGAGTCGTGGCCCCCGGTCTGGATGGCCTGGTGGGCGCCGGCCGCGACCCCGGGCGCCACCCGCAGCTGGATCCGGGCCGGGGGCAGGCCCTCCTCGCGGTGCAGCCGCTCGATCCGGTCCAGCTCGTCGAAGCTGTCCACCACGATGTGGCGCAGGCCGACGGCCAGGGCGGTGCGCAGCTCGGCCTCGTCCTTGTTGTTGCCGTGCAGCACGATCCGGTCCGGGGCGACCCCGGCGTACAGGGCGGTGCGCAGCTCGCCGCCGGAGGCGACGTCCAGCAGCAGGCCCTCCTCGGCGGCGAGCCGGGCCATCGCGGTGCACAGGAAGGCCTTGGAGGCGTAGGCGACGTTGCCCCGGCCGAAGGCGGCCACCGCCTCGCGGCAACGGCGGCGCAGGTGCTCCTCGTCGTAGACGAACAGCGGAGTGCCGTACCGGCGGGCGGCCTCGTCGAGCAGGACGCCGCCGACGGACAGGCCCTCGGGGCGGAACTCGGCGGTGAGCGGCAGCAGGCCCGGATCGACGGGCGACGGGGCCGGCGACGCAGGGGACACGGTCGACGCAGGGGACAAGGCTTCCTCCCGGCAGGCTGGTTGGCCCGGCCCATCCTCGGCCCTGGGGGAGGGAGGGAGAAAGCGCATTCTTCGGGCCCTGAGCAGTACCGAATCCGATGCTCCGCCCAGGTGGCGGGGCAGTCCCGGGGTGTTGCATCCAAGCTTGCATCTATGATGCTACGGTGTGCTCCATGGCCGACACCCCGCCGCCCGCCCGCGTCCCGGCCGCGGACCGCGCGTACGAACTGACCAAGGACCTCATCCTCGGTGGCGGCCTCCCCGGCGGCACCCTGATCAGCGAGGGGGAGATCGCCGAGCGCACCTCGCTCAGCCGCACCCCGGTCCGCGAGGCCTTCCTGCGGCTGCAGTCCGAGGGGCTGCTCCAGCTCTTCCCCAAGCGCGGAGCCGTCGTGGTGCCGGTCGGCCCCGGCGAGGCCGAGGACGTACTGGAACTGCGCGAGGCGCTGGAGAGCACCGCCGTGCGCCGGATCGCCCGCCGTCCCGGCGGCCTCGACACGCTGGTCCGGCAGCTCTCCGAGCTGATCGACCAGCAGCGCGGGCCCGCCCACCGGGCCGACCTCGGGGCCTTCGCCGACGCCGACGAGGCCTTCCACCGAGGCATCGTGACGGCCTCCGGCAACGCGCTCGCCGAACGGTTCTACGGGACGCTGCGCGACCGCCAGCGCCGGATGGCCGTCCAACTGCTCCAGGTGCAGCCGGAACGGCTCGCCTCGCTGGTCGAGGAGCACACCGTGCTCGTCGAGCGGATCGCAGCCCGCGACGCCGAGGGCTTCACCGCCGCCCTGCGCGCCCACCTGGACGCCCACCGGGCCGTCACCGACCACTGAACCCCCCTTCCTCCGTACCGACTTCCCGCGCGCCGGCACCCGCGCGCACCCCCCGACGGACCGCCGGGACCCGACCATCCGACAAGGAGCAGCACCACCATGAGCACCACCCGGCCACCGTCCGCCGGTCCCGTCGCATCCTCCGGCCGGGGGCGGCCGTGGCTGCTCGCCGCCCTGGCCATGCTCTGCTGCGGCTGGGGCGGCAACCAGTTCACCCCGCTGCTGCTGATGTACCGCCACCTCGGCGGCTACTCCGAGGTCACCGTGGACGCCTTCCTGGGGGCGTACGTCCTCGGGCTGGTGCCCGGGCTGCTGGTCGGCGGCGCGGCCTCGGACCGCTACGGGCGGCGCCCGCTGATGATCGGCGCGGTGGCCGTCTCGCTCGCCGCCAGCGGGGTGCTGTGCGGCGGCGTGACCGGTGAACTGCCCATCTACGCGGGGCGGTTCCTCACCGGCATAGCCGTCGGCATCGCGATGGCCGTCGGCACCAGCTGGGTCAAGGAACTCTCCCAGGCCCCGCACGACCCGGCCGCCGACCAGGGCGCCGGCGCCCGCCGCGCCTCCCTCGCGCTGACCCTCGGCTTCGGCCTTGGCGCCGGAGTGGCCGGGGTGCTCGCCCAGTGGGGGCCCTGGCCGATGGTCACCCCGTACCTCGCCCACCTGCTCGTCACCCTGCCCGCGCTGTTCCTGCTCCCCAGGGCCGTCGAGACCCGGGCCCGGGCCACCGGCGCCGTCCGCAGCCTCTGGGCCGACCTCAAGGTCCCGGCGGCCGGGCACCGGCGCTTCGTCCGGGTCGTGCTGCCGATGGCCCCGTGGGTGTTCGGCTCGGCCGGCGTCGCGTACGCGGTGACCCCGCAGTTGGTCGGCGACCGGCTCGGCGACTGGTCGCTGGCCTACGCCACCCTGCTGACCGTCCTCACCCTCGGCACCGGCGCCCTCGTCCAGCCCTTCGCCAAGCGCCTCGACTCGCTCTCCTCGGCGCGCGGCGTCATCGTCTCCATGGTGCTGATGGCCTGCGGCATGGCCGTCTGCGCCGGCGACGCGGCCGTCCGCTCCCCGCTGCTCGGCCTGTGCGGCGCGGTGTTCCTCGGCGCCGCCTACGGCATCGGGGTGGTCTCCGGGCTGCTGGAGATCCAGCGCATCGTCACCCCCGACGACCTGGCCGGTATCACGGGTGTCTACTACGCGCTCTGCTACTCGGGCTTCCTGCTGCCCGCCGTGCTCGCGGCGCTCTCCTCGCTGGCCTCCTACACCGTGATGCTCACCGCGGTGACGGCCCTCGCCCTCGCCAGCCTCGCCGTGATCGTCCTCTCCTCCCGCCGCACCGCCCCCGCCGAGGCCTCCCGCTGACCTCACCACCACCGCCGCCGCCCCGCCCACCCGGGCGGGGCGGCAGAACGCCCTGCGAACCCGTCACGACACGGACACGAGCGGTCGGGGCGCGTCCAATTCCGGTCGGTCGGCCGACCGATGGCATGGTCTGAGGGAGAATCACGGAGGAGGGAGACACGTTGTGAGTACGGCACCCCATGTCCCTGGCGACTACAGCACCGTCAGCGATCCCGAGCAGGCCTTGAAGTATGCGATCCGGCACATCGCGGGCGACCGGACCGAGATCATCGAGGGAGTCATCACCCCTATGTCGCCGTCGTGGGCGCACGAGTCCGCCGCCGAGTTCGTCCGTCGCCAGCTCGGCGCCCGGATGGATGAACTGGACCTGGTGTCCGGTTCCGGCAATCTCGATCTGCCCGGCAGCGAGAACTGGTACATCCCGCATCTGGCCATCGTGCCCGCCGAACTCGCGCTGAAGACCGAGGGCGCACTGCTGCCCGACCAGACCCTCCTGATCGTCGAGGTCAGTTCTCCGTCGAACGCGGAGACAGACCGCGTCGTCAAGCGCCGTCGCTATGGTCAGTACGGCGCCCCGCTCTACCTCCTCATCGACCGGCAGAACCGCAGCTGCACCCTGTACAGCGAGCCGACCCGTCTCGGCTACGCCGCGGAAAGCGGGCCGCATCCTTTCGGCACGCCCGTTGCCCTCCCGGCGCCCTTCGACCTGGAGCTCGACACCTCCCGGTTGTAGGACTAGGGCGTGTCTGACATTTGGCGTCGCACGCCCGGCGGGAATTGTCAGACACGCCCTAGACCTTCGCGGCGTCCTTGGGGCGGGCGTGGGCGGGGAGGCCGGTGGCGAGGTCCTCGACGAGGAGGCGCCAGGCGATGGCGTCGGCGGCGGCGCGCAGGCCGGGGCTGCGGGGGCGGCCGGCGTCGGCGTCGAGGCGGGCGTTGAGCCAGTCCGACCAGGCGTGGCCGAGGGCGCGGACCTCGCGGGTGCCGGCCTCGGTGGAGGAGAGGCGGTCGCCGTCGCGGGTGAGGTAGCCCTCGGCGGCCATCCGGTCGAAGACCGGTTCCAGGACCTCGGGCGGCACCCGCTTGCGGGCGGCGATGAGGTCGAGCGAGGCGTGGCCGACGGCCTCGGTGTGGCCGGCGACCTGCATCAGGGCCCAGGCCCCGGCGAGGTCGACCCGGATGTCGGCGCCGTCGACGATCGTGCGGATGGTACCGAGGTCGACGCCGCGCACGATCGAGCTGACGGCGAGCTCCAGGTGTGGGTCGGAGTCGCTGGTGGTCGGCTGGGCGAAGCCCTCGCCCATGTCGGTGGAGCCGGCCCGGGTGGTGTCGCGCAACTGCACCTGTTTGAGGAAGAGGGCGACGACGAAGCCGACGACGGCCACCGGGATGGTCCACAGGTACACGGTGTGCAGGGCGTCGGAGTAGGCCTGGACGAGCGGCGCGGCCTGGTCGGCGGGCAGCCGGTGCAGGCCCTGCGGGCTCTCGGCGGCGTGGGCGAGGACGGCCGGGTCGGCGCCGGTGAGCCGGGCGGCGGTGCCGACGCCGTCGGCGAGTTCGGTCTTCAGGCTGTTGGCGTAGATGGTGCCGAACACGGCGGTGCCGAAGGAGCTGCCGATGGTGCGGAAGAAGGTCACCCCGGCGGTGGCGGTGCCGAGGTCCGCGTAGTCGACGGTGTTCTGCACGGCGATGGTCAGCACCTGCATGGTCAGCCCGATGCCGACGCCGAGCACGACCATGTAGAGCGAGGCGAGCGCGGTGCCGGTGCCCGGTTGGAGTCGGGAGAGGAGGTACAGGCCGACGGCCATCACCAGGGTGCCGACGATCGGGAACAGCCGGTACCTGCCGGTCTTGCCGACGGCGTTGCCGCTGGCGATGGAGGCGACCAGCAGGCCGATGACCATGGGCAGCATCCGGACGCCGGAGACCGTCGCCGAGTCGCCGTCCACGTACTGGAGGAAGGTCGGCAGGAAGGTCAGCGCGCCGAGCATGGCGAAACCGACGATGAAGCTGAGCACCGAGCAGACCGTGAACACCGGGTTGCGGAACAGCCGCATGGGCAGCATCGGTTCGGCGGCGCGGGTCTCCGCCCAGCAGAACAGGGCGAGGGCCAGCGCGCCGCCGACGAACAGGCCGATGATCACCCCGGAGCCCCAGGGGTACTGGTTGCCGCCCCAACTGGTCGCCAGGATCAGGGCGCTGGCGCCGACCGTGACCAGCGCGATCCCCAGGTAGTCGATCACCGGCCGGACGGCCGAGCGCACCGAGGGGATCGTCCGGGCGGCCGCGATCACCACCACGACAGCGATCGGCACGTTGACGTAGAACGCCCAGCGCCAGGACAGGTGGTCGGTGAACAGCCCGCCCAGCAGCGGCCCGACCACCGTCGCCAGCCCGAAGACCGCGCCCATCGCCCCCTGGTACTTGCCGCGTTCGCGCAGCGGGATGACGTCCGCGATCAGCGCCATGGCGGTGACCATCAGGCCGCCGGCGCCGATGCCCTGGACCGCCCGCCAGGCGATCAGCAGGGTCATGTTGGTGGAGAGGCCGCACAGGAAGGAGCCGCCGACGAAGACGATCGCGGACACCTGGAACAGCAGCTTGCGCCCGTACAGGTCGCCGAACTTGCCGGCCAGCACGGTGGCCACCGTCTCGGCCAGCAGGTAGGACGTCACCACCCAGGACATGTGCGCGGCCCCGCCGAGGTCCGCGACGATGGTGGGCAGGGCGGTGCCGACGATGGTCTGGTCGAGGGCGGCCAGCAGCATGCCGAGCACGATGGTGGCGAAGACGACGTTCCGCTGCCGGACGTCCAGCACCGGAGGGGCGGAGGGTGGGGTCTCGGTGGCGACGCTCATGCCGTCAGCCTCCGGGGTCCGCACGGAGGCCGCGATCCGGTTCGCCCGTCCGGGTGAGGGAGGGGCCGTTCCGCCCGGGTGGCGGCCCCGGTCCGCCCGGGTGACGATGATCCGAGCGAAGCCGACCGACGGTCACCTGCCGACCAGGACGCCCCGGCCCCCGGGAAGAGGCTCCCCATGAACGCCGACCCCCAGCGCGGTACCGCGCACCCGACGCGGCCCGGCGCCACCGCCGTAGGCGACCGGGCCGACGCCCGGCGCTGGCGGGCGCTCGCGGTCTGCCTGGTCGCCGGCTTCATGACCCTGCTGGACGTCAGCATCGTCAACGTCGCGCTGCCGACCGTACGGGCCGGGCTGCACATGTCCGACAGCGGCCTGCAGTGGGTGCTCAGCGGCTACGCGCTGGCCTTCGGCCTGGTGCTGGTGCCCTCCGGACGGCTCGGCGACGCGCGCAGCCGGCGGGCCGTCTTCCTCGTCGGGCTCGCGCTGTTCACCGTGGCCAGCGCGCTCGCCGGAGCGGCGCAGAACCAGGACTGGCTGGTGCTGGCCCGGCTGTTCCAGGGCGCGGCCGGCGGGGTGCTGGTGCCGCAGGTGTCCGGCTTCATCCAGGTGCTGTTCCAGGGGGCCGACCGCGGCCGGGCCTTCGGCGCCCTCGGCGCGACCATCGGGCTGTCCACCGCCGTCGGACCACTGCTCGGCGGGCTGCTGATCCACGTGGTCGGCCCGGAGAACGGCTGGCGCTGGGTGTTCCTGGTCAACCTGCCGATCGGCGTCGCCGCGCTGCCGATCGCCTACCATCTGCTCCCGGCGCCCCCGCCCGCCGCGGAACGGGCCGGGCACCGGGACTTCGACCCGGTCGGCGTGCTGCTGCTCGGCGCCGGGACGGTCGCGCTGCTGCTCCCGTTCGTCCAGGCGCAGCAGTGGCACGGCCCGGCCCGATGGCTGCTGCTGCCGCTCGCGGCGGTGCTGCTCGCCGCCTTCGTCGGCTGGGAGCTGCACTACGGGCGGCGGCGCGAACCGCTGGTGAGCATGGCGCTGTTCGCGGTGCGCCCGTACGCGGCGGGGACCCTGCTGTCGCTGGTGTACTTCGCCGGGTTCACCGCGATCTTCTTCATCTTCACGCTCTACCTCCAGGCCGGACTCCACTACTCGGCGCTGACGGCGGGCCTGGCGATCACTCCGTTCGCGGTCGGCTCGGGAGTGTCCGCGGCGGTCGGCGGTCGGCTGGTGAGCCGGCTGGGCCGGCGGCTGGTGGTGGCCGGGCTGGTGCTGGTGCTGGCCGGACTGCTGGCCTCGGCGCTCGCGGTGCAGCTGTGGTCGGGGCCCCGCGTGGGCTGGACGACAGTGCTGCCGCTGCTGGTCGCCGGGGTGGGCAGCGGGCTGGTGATCGCCCCGAACCAGACGCTGACCCTCCAGCAGGTGCCGGTGGCCCGGGCGGGCAGTGCCGGCGGGGTGCTGCAGACCGCGCAGCGGGTCGGCTCGGCGGTGGGCATCGCCGTGGTCGGCTCGGTGTTCTTCGCCCACGCGGCCGGCCCCCGCCCGGACTGGGCCCTGGCCTTCCAACTGGGCGTGACGGTCGCGGCCGGCCTGGTGCTGGCGGCGCTGCTGGTGGCGGTCGCCGACATGGCCTCGGGCCGGGGCAGCTTCCGGGCCGCCGGACCGCGGGTGGGCGACGGGCCGCGGGGCGGGGGCGAGGGCGGGCCGCGGGACGGGGACGGGGACGGGCCGTGACGGGCGCCCGGGCGGACTTCCTGGCGGCCGCCACCGCGGCCGAGGGGCTGCGCGCCGGCCGGAGGTGGCGGCCGCCTGGCAGCGGCCGAGCGCGCTGGCGCGGTGGAGTGTCGGCGGGCCGGCCGGACACCTGGCCTTCCAGGTCCTCTGCGTGCCGGAGCCGCTGGCCGCGCCCGTACCGGTGGAGCCGGTGGTCGGGCTGACGGAGCACTACGCACGGTCGGCCTGGGTCGGCGCGGCGCTCGACGCGGACGTCAACGTGCGGATCCGCCAGGGCAGCGAGGCCTTCGCGGCGGACGGGCCGGCCGGCGCTGCACCGCCGGCTGGCCGCCGCGCTCCCTGGGCTCGCGGTCGCCCTGACGGCCGCGGACGGCGGCCGGCCGGCCCGGCTGCCGTTCTGGGGGCCGTGGGCCCTGACCCTCGACGACCTGCTGGCCACCCGGACGATGGAACTGGCCGTTCACGGCGACGACCTGACGGGCGGCGTCGGGGTGGCCGGCCCCGACTCCCCGGGGAGGTCTACGAGTCGGTGATCGTCCTGCTGACCGGGCTGACCGGCTGACCGGCTGACCGGCTGGCGGCACGGCCCGGAGGCGGTGCCGCGGGCGCTCAGCCGCGCCGAGCGGGCGCCGGGGAGCATCGCGGCGTTCTGAGGGCGGACCGTTCCGGGGCCGGGCCGCCCTCGGTGAGGGCCTCGGCGAGAGCGGGCTCCGGTGACGGCTCCGGCGCGGACCGGTCCCGGTGCCGTCAGTGGTCCCGGCGGTGGATCGCGACCGCCGCGACGGCCACCGAGGCCAGCGACCACAGCGCGTAGGTGACCCAGGCGCCCGCGACGGTGGCCGGGTACTCGGTCGGGCGCAGGCCCGCCAGGGTGGTGCGGGCCAGGCGCTGCCAGGCGGGCAGCGGCAGGGCGTGCAGCAGGTCGGCGCTCCACCGGTAGCGCTCGGTGACCAGCGACGGGACGAAGAACAGCACCGCGACGGTGGCCACCGCGGCGCCCGCGCCGTGCCGGACCAGGGTGCCGATACCGAGCCCGACCAGCGCGCAGACCGGGCCGAACAGGACCGCCGCCGCGACGTACCGCAGCGCGGCCGGGTCGGTGAGGGACTGTCCGATGCCGACCTCGGAGAGGATCGCCTGGCCGACGCCGAAGGAGAGGCCGACGGTGAGCACCCCGTAGCCGAACAGCACCGCGGTCAGGACGCAGGCCTTGGCGGCGATCACCGCGCGCCGGTCGGGCACGGCCGCCAGGGTGGTGCGGATCAGCCCGGTGGCGTACTCGCCGGCGATGACGAGCGCGCCGAGGCCGTCCGCGACCAGCATCAGGATGTCCGCGGAGGCGGTGCCGAACGCGTCGTACAGCGCGATCTGCGCCATGCTCGCCGGATCCCCCTCGCCGGGTGTGGAGTGGTCGCGGGTGTAGAGCGCGGACTTGAGGTTCGCGGCGACGATCGCCGCCGCGCTGAGGCCGAGCACCCAGGGGACGGAGCGCAGCGACCAGAACTTGAGCCACTCGGCGGCCAGCAGATCGCCGAAGCGGGCGCGCGGCTCGGTGGCGGTGCCGGCGGGAACGGTGCCGGCGGGTGCGGGGGTGGCGGGCGCGGTGCTCAACGGGGTTCTCCGGCGGGGTACTCGACGCTGTCGGCGGTCAGGTCCATGAACGCCTCCTCCAGGGAGGCGCCCCGGGTGGTCAGGGCGTGCAGCAACAGGCGCTGCTCCAGGGCGAGTTCGCCGATCCGGGTGGCGTCCATGCCGCTCACCGCGAGGGCGCCGTCCGGGCCGGGCCGGACGGTGGCGCCGGCCGCCGTCAACACGGCCGCCAGCCGGTCGGGTTCGGCGGCCCGGACGGTGACGCCGGCTCGCCCGGCCCCGCCGGTCCGCCCGCCCGGCCCGTCCTGCCGGGCCCGTCCGGCCCGGGCGGAGAACTCCGCGAGGCTCTCGTCGGCGAGCAGCCGGCCCCGCCCGACCACCACGAGGTGGTCGGCGGTGTGCTCCATCTCGGCCATCATGTGGCTGGAGACGAACACCGTCCGACCCTCACGGGCGAGTCGGCGGAACAGTCCGCGCACCCAGAGCACGCCCTCCGGGTCCAGCCCGTTGAGCGGCTCGTCGAACAGCAGCACCGGCGGGTCGCCGAGCAGCGCGCCGGCGATGCCGAGCCGCTGGCGCATGCCGAGCGAGTAGCCGCGGATCCGGCGTCCGGCCGCCTCCCCGAGGCCGACCTCCGCCAGCACCTCCTCGACCCGTGCGGCGGGGATCGCGTTGGCCCGGGCCAGTGCCAGGAGTTGGGCCCGGCCGGTGCGCCCGCCGTGGGCGTCGCCCGCGTCGAGCAGCACGCCGGCGTGCCGCAGGCCGCGCGGCCTGCC
>NZ_JBEZUT010000104.1:0-25696 GCF_040636595.1 Kitasatospora sp. NPDC036755 | reverse complement strand
CCGCCTTCCAGCGGACCCTCCGGGCTTCGTTCTTTCGTGTTTCCAGCTTATCAGATGTTTTCCGCTCCGTTTTCCGGAGTTTCATTCATCCGATTCGCTTTCGCCTTTCGGCGCTCCCGAACTCTACCAGAGTCATTCGGTCCGTTTTCCCCGGTCGTTCTCGAATTCAGATTCGAGCGCGTTTCCGAGGGGCCGTCCCGTGGGGCAACCCGGAGAACATTACGCACCGGGTCGCCCCACGTCAAACCGGCCTCAGCCGGTGTTGAGCGAGCGTCAGACCTCGACCACGACCGGCAGGATCATCGGCCGGCGGCGGTAGTTGTCCGCGACCCACTTGCCGATGGTCCGGCGGACGAGCTGCTGCACCTGACGGGGCTCCAGCACGCCGTCGCTCGCCGAGCGGTCCAGCGCCTCCTGGAGCTTGGCGACGACCGGGCCGAACGCGTTGTCGTCGATGCCGGAGCCGCGTGCCTGGATGGTCGGACCGCCGACGATCTTGCCGTTGGCCGAGTCGACCGCGACGAAGACCGAGATGAAGCCCTCCTCGCCGAGGATCCTGCGGTCCTTGAGCGAGGCCTCGCTGATGTCGCCGACCGAGGAGCCGTCCACGTAGACGTAGCCCGCCTGCACCTTGCCGGCGATCCGGGCGACGCCCTTCTCCAGGTCGACGCAGACGCCGTCCTCGGCGATGACCACGCGGTTGCGCGGCACACCGGTGGCGATGCCCAGCTCGGCGGCCGCGCGCAGGTGGCGCCACTCGCCGTGGACCGGCATCAGGTTGCGCGGCTTGCAGATGTTGAAGAAGTAGAGCAGCTCGCCGGCCGAGGCGTGGCCGGAGACGTGCACCTTGGCGTTGCCCTTGTGCACGACCTTGGCGCCCCAGCGGGTCAGGCCGTTGATCACCCGGTAGACGGCGTTCTCGTTGCCCGGGATGAGCGAGGAGGCCAGGACGACGGTGTCGCCCTCGACGATGCGGATCTGGTGGTCGCGGTTGGCCATCCGGGACAGCGCGGCCATCGGCTCGCCCTGCGAACCGGTGCAGATCAGCACGACCTCCTTGTCCGGCAGGTCGTCCAGCTGCTTGACGTCCACGACCATGTTGCCGGGGACCTTCAGGTAGCCGAGGTCCCGGGCGATGCCCATGTTGCGGACCATCGAGCGGCCGACGAAGGCGACCTTGCGCTTGTACTCGTGGGCGGCGTCCAGGACCTGCTGGATGCGGTGCACGTGGCTCGCGAAGGAGGCCACGATGATGCGCTTGTCCGCGTTCGCGAAGACGTTCCGCAGCGCCGCCGAGATGTCCCGCTCGTGCGGGATGAAGCCGGGGACCTCGGCGTTGGTGGAGTCCACCAGCAGCAGGTCCATGCCCTCCTCCGCCAGCTTGGCGAAGGTCGGCAGGTCGGTCAGGCGGCCGTCCAGCGGCAGCTGGTCCATCTTGAAGTCGCCGGTGGCCACGACCATGCCGGCGGGGGTGCGGACCGCCACGGCCAGGGCGTCCGGGATGGAGTGGTTGACCGCGATGAACTCGCAGTCGAAGGGGCCGATGCGCTCGCGCTGGCCCTCCTTGACCTCCAGCACGTACGGCCGGATGCGGTGCTCGGCGAGCTTGGCCTCGATCAGCGCCAGGGTCAGCTTGGAGCCGATCAGCGGGATGTCCGGGTTCTCCCGCAGGAGGAAGGGGACGGCGCCGATGTGGTCCTCGTGCCCGTGGGTGAGGACGATGCCGTCGACCTTGTCGAGGCGGTCCCGGATGTAGCTGAAGTCCGGGAGGATCAGGTCCACGCCGGGCTGCTCGTCCTCGGGGAAGAGGACGCCGCAGTCGATGATCAGGATGCGGTCGCCGTACTCGAGGACCGTCATGTTGCGGCCGATCTCGCCGAGGCCGCCGAGCGGTGTGATGCGGAGGGCGCCCTCCTTCAGTGCCGGGGGCGCGCCGAGCTCGGGGTGCGGGTGGCTCAAAAGACTCTCCTCACGACGCACGCCATATGCCCGGGGTCCTCCCCCGGAGACATATGGCGTGCGTACTCAGTGTCGTTTTCCTACTGGGTCTGTGCTCTCGCGCCTTCGGTCCGGTCCAGCGGCGGACCCGGGGAGGTCCGGCGAGCCGGGGCGCGCACGTCCGTGTCTGTTAAAGGTGTACCCCGCCGGCGGCGAGATCCTGCTTCAATCGCTCGATCTCCTCCGGCGTCGCGCCGACCAGCGGCAGGCGCAGCGGTCCGGCCGGCAGGCCCTGGAGTTCCAGTGCGGCCTTGCCGAGGATCACGCCCTGGGTGCGGAACATACCGCTGAACACCGGCAGCAGGCGCTGGTGGATGCTGGTGGCCTTGACCACATCGCCCGCCAGGAAGGCCTCGATCATCGCCCGGAGGTCCCCGGCCACCACGTGCCCGACGACGCTGACCACGCCGACGGCTCCGACGGACAGCAGCGGCAGGTTGAGGATGTCGTCGCCGGAGTACCAGGCGAGGTCGGCGCGGGCGATCGCCCAGGCCGCGGCGCCGAGGTCGCCCTTGGCGTCCTTGTTGGCGACGATCCGCGGGTGCTCGCCGAGGCGGACCAGGGTCTCGTGGCCCAGCGCGACCCCGCTGCGGCCCGGGATGTCGTACAGCATGACCGGCAGCCCGGTCGCGTCGGCGACGGCGACGTTGTGCCGGTACAGGCCCTCCTGCGGGGGCTTGTTGTAGTACGGCGTGACGACCAGCAGGCCGTGCGCCCCGGCCGCCTCCGCCTGCCGGGCCAGCTCGACGCTGTGGTGGGTGTCGTTGGTTCCGACGCCGGCCACCACGTGGGCGCGGTCCCCGACCGCCTCGACCACGGCGCGGATCAGCTGGGCCTTCTCGGCGTCGCTGGTGGTCGGGGACTCACCGGTGGTGCCGTTGACGACGAGGCCGTCGTTGCCGGAGTCCACGAGGTGCGTGGCGAGGCGCTGGGCGCCGTCGAGGTCGAGCGCGCCGTCGGCGGTGAACGGGGTGACCATCGCGGTCAGCACCCGGCCGAACGGCGTCTGGGGGGTGGAGGTCGGAGCCATGCGTCCAAAGCTACTCGTAGGCGGTTGGGGGTCACCCATGCCGGTCCGGTGTTCGGACAGGTGCAGCGCGTCGGCGGCGCGGACGTGGGATTCCGGTGCTGCCCGCTCGGGGGTTCGGGCAGCACCGGAATCCGTGTTCACGAATGTAGGGAGCGACTAGAAAAGCCGCAATCCAGACATGCCAGACACTCTGCCCATATGCCTGTCGTCCCAGGTCAGGGGGCGACTCGGCCGTGCTTCTCGAAGGCCGCATGGGTGAGCGGCATGAGTCGGGCCCACTGCTCCTCCATCTGCTCGGCGACCATCTCGATCTCGCGCTGCGGGAAGGACGGCACCGCCGAGTTCTCCCGCCGGGTGCGCAGCGACAGGAAGTGCATCAGCGAACGCGAGTTGCAGGTCGCGTACATCGAGGAGAACAGGCCCACCGGCAGGACCGCGCGGGCCACCTCCCGGGCCACCCCGGCGGCCAGCATCTCCTGGTAGCGGGTGTAGGACTCGCGGTACGCGGCCTCCATCGCCTCCGTGGTGGTGCGGTGCTGCTCGGGCGTGCCCTCGTGGAACTCGTACTTGCCGGGGCGGCCCTCCTGGACCAGCTTGCGCTCCTCGCCCGGAACGTAGAAGACCGGCTGGAGCTCGCGGTAGCGGCCGGACTCCTCGTTGTACGACCAGCCGCTGCGGTGCCGGTGGAACTCCCGGAACACGAAGATCGGCGCACTGATGAAGAAGGTCATCGAGTTGTGCTCGAACGGCGTGCCGTGCCGGTCGCGCATCAGGAAGTTGATCAGGCCCTTGGACTTCTCCGGGTCCTGCTGGAGGGCCTCCAGGGACTGCTCGCCCGCGGTCGAGACCCGGGCCGCCCAGATGACGTCCGAGTCGGCGGCGGCGCTGCGGACCAGCTCCACCGTCACGTCGCTGCGGAAGCTGGGGGCCGTCGGTTCGTCGCTCACGCGTTACTCCTTGCGGGTTCGGTGCTGTGCAGCTTGATGGCGTGCTGCATGGTCTTGCGGGCGCGCGGGGTGTCGCCGGCGTCGGCGTAGGCCACGGCGAGGCGGAACCAGACCCGCCAGTCGCCCGGGGCGTCCTGTGCCTCGGCCTGGCGGCGGGCGAACACCGCGTCGGCCGAGGCCCGGTCGATCCGCCCGCCCTTGCTGCGTCGGAGCTCGTCCACCGGCAGGCCGCCCTCGGCCTCCAGCTCGCGGGCCAGCCGCTCGCTGTCCCGGCCGAAGCGGACGGTCTGGCGCAGGAACCAGACGCCGATCACCGGGATCACGAAGGCGCATACGCCCATGCCGATGCCGAGCGGCTTGCCGGTGGCGACCAGCTGGACGCCCTCGCCCACGCAGACCAGGGCGACCAGCAGCAGCACGCCGGACAGGACGAAGAAGCCGGTGCGCGAGGTCATGACGCCCTCCTGGGAATCGACACTGTCACAGGTCCAGGAAGTGTTCGAGGCCGAAGGTCAGCCCCGGCGTCCCGACGACCTTGCGCGCGCCCAGCAGGATGCCCGGCATGAAGCTGCTGTGGTGCAGCGAGTCGTGCCGGATGGTGAGCGTCTCGCCGGTGTCGCCGAACATCACCTGCTGGTGGGCGAGCAGGCCGCGCAGCCGTACCGCGTGCACCGGCACCCCGTCCACGTCGGCGCCGCGCGCGCCGGGCAGGCTGTGGGTGGTCGGGTCCTGCTGCGGCGGCCGGCCGGCCTCGGCCCGGGCGGCGGCGATCAGCTGGGCGGTGCGGGTGGCGGTGCCGCTGGGGGCGTCCGCCTTGCGGTCGTGGTGCAGCTCGACCACCTCGACCGACTCGAAGTACCGGGCGGCGATCTGGGAGAACTTCATGCCGAGGATGGCGCCGACGGAGAAGTTCGGGGCGATCAGCAGGCCGAGCTCCGGGGCCTCGGCCAGCCAGCCGCGGACGGTGGCGAGCCGCTCGTCCGTCCAGCCGGTGGTGCCGGTGACCACGTGGATGCCGTGGTGCAGGCAGTAGTCGAGGTTGCCCATCACCGAGTCCGGGTGGGTCAGCTCGACGGCCACCTGGGCCCCGGCCTCGGTCAGCTCCTCGAGCTTTGACCCGCGGCCGAGGGCGGCGACCAGCTCCAGGTCGGGCGCGGCCTCCACGGCCTTGACCGCCTCGGAGCCGATCCGTCCCTTGGCGCCGATCACGGCGACACGCAGCGTCATGGCAAAGTTCCTCTCACCCAGAAAATCAGCAGATCAGACCAGCAGATCGGCGAGCTTGGCGGCCCGCTTGTCGGTGACCGGACCGATCAGGGCGAGCGACGGCCGGTACGCGCCCAGCACATCACGGGCCACCGCGTGGACGTCCTCCAGGGTCACCGACGCGATCCGCTCCAGCATGTCGTCCACCGACAGGTGGTGCCCGTAGCTGAGCTCGGCCTTGCCGATCCGGTTCATCAGCGAGCCGCTGTCCTCCATGCCGAGCACGGTGGAACCGGAGATCTGGCCGATCGCGCGCTGCAGCTCCTCCTCGGTGATGCCCTCCTCGACCACCTTGGCCAGCTCGGCGCGGCAGATCCGCAGCACCTCCTCGACCCGCTTGGGCTGGCAGCCGGCGTAGATGCCGAACAGCCCGCTGTCCGCGTAGGACGAGGAGTACGAGTAGACCGAGTACGCCAGGCCCCGCTTCTCGCGGACCTCCTGGAACAGCCGCGAGCTCATCCCGCCGCCGAGGGCCGCGTTGAGCACGCCCATCGCCCAGCGGCGCTCGTCGTGCCGCGGCACCCCGGGCACGCCCAGCACCAGGTGGGCCTGCTCGGTGGAGCGGTTGAGCACCTCGACCTTGCCGGCCGTGCGCAGCGCCTTGACGCCGCGGCGGGCCTCGGCGGGGGCGGCCGTGGAGGCCTCCAGCACCGCGGCGAAGGCCTGCTCGACCTGCTTGACCACCTTGCGGTGGTCGAGGTTGCCGGCCGCGGCGACCACCAGGTTCTCGGGCCGGTAGCGGCGGCGGTAGAAGCCGGCGATCTGGTCCCGGGTGAGCGTCCTGATCGTCTCCTGGGTGCCGAGGATCGGGCGGCCGAGCGGGCCGCTGCCAAAGATCACCTTGGCGAACAGGTCGTGCACCACGTCGCCCGGGTCGTCCTCGGCCATCGCCATCTCTTCCAGGATGACGCCGCGCTCGGCCTCCACGTCCTCGGGCCGGATCAGCGAGCCGGTGAGCATGTCGCAGACCACGTCGATGGCCAGCGGCAGGTCGGTGTCCAGGACCCGGGCGTAGTAGCAGGTGTTCTCCTTCGCGGTGAAGGCGTTCATCTCGCCGCCGACCGCGTCCAGGGACGCCGAGATGTCCAGCGCGCTGCGCCGCTCGGTGCCCTTGAAGAGCAGGTGCTCCAGGTAGTGGGTGGCGCCGTTGAGCTGCGGGGTCTCGTCCCGCGAGCCGACGCCGACCCAGATGCCGAAGGTCGCGGAGCGAACCGTCGGCAGGGTCTCGGTGACGACCCGAAGGCCGCCGGGGAGGACGGTGCGGCGCACCGTGCCGGCGCCGTCGACGCCCTTGAGCAGGGTCCGGGTCGTGCCGGGACGCTGCATTACCGCCGGGGCCTGCGCCACGGGGGGTACCTCCAGAGGAAACGCACGCGCGGATGGGCACGTACGGACGAACGCGTGGACAACGGGGTGCGGCCCGCACGCCGGGAGGCGTACGGGCCGCGGGGGTCAGCTAGCGGCGCTTCACTCGGAAGCGGCCTCGCCGCCCTCCTCGCCCTCGATGACCGGGATCAGGGAGAGCTTGCCGCGCGGGTCGATCTCGGCGATCTCGACCTGGACCTTGGCGCCGACGCCGAGGACGTCCTCGACGTTCTCGACGCGCTTGCCACCGGCCAGCTTGCGGATCTGCGAGATGTGCAGCAGGCCGTCCTTGCCCGGCATCAGCGACACGAACGCGCCGAACGTCGTGGTCTTGACCACGGTGCCCAGGTAGCGCTCGCCGACCTCCGGCATGGTCGGGTTGGCGATCTGGTTGATCGTGGTGCGGGCGGCCTCGGCGGCCGGGCCGTCGGCGGCACCGATGTAGATGGTGCCGTCGTCCTCGATCGTGATCTCGGCGCCGGTGTCCTCCTGGATCTGGTTGATCATCTTGCCCTTGGGGCCGATGACCTCACCGATCTTGTCCACCGGGATCTTGATGGTGATGATGCGCGGCGCGTTCGGGGACATCTCGTCGGGCGAGTCGATGGCCTCGTTCATCACGTCGAGGATGTGCAGGCGGGCGTCCTTGGCCTGCTTCAGCGCGGCGGCGAGCACCGACGCCGGGATGCCGTTCAGCTTGGTGTCCAGCTGGAGGGCGGTGATGAAGTTGCGGGTACCGGCGACCTTGAAGTCCATGTCGCCGTACGCGTCCTCGGCGCCGAGGATGTCGGTCAGCGTGACGTAGTGGGTCTCGCCGTCGATCTCCTGGGAGATCAGGCCCATCGCGATGCCCGCGACGGCGGCCTTCAGCGGCACACCGGCGTTCAGCAGCGACATGGTCGAGGCGCAGACCGAGCCCATCGAGGTGGAGCCGTTGGAGCCGAGCGCCTCGGAGACCTGGCGGATGGCGTACGGGAACTCCTCGCGGGTCGGCAGGACCGGCAGCAGGGCGCGCTCGGCAAGCGCGCCGTGGCCGATCTCGCGGCGCTTGGGCGAGCCCACGCGGCCGGTCTCACCGACGGAGTACGGCGGGAAGTTGTAGTTGTGCATGTAGCGGCGGCGCGTCTCCGGGGAGAGCGTGTCCAGCTGCTGCTCCATGCGCAGCATGTTCAGCGTGGTGACACCCAGGATCTGGGTCTCGCCGCGCTCGAACAGGGCCGAGCCGTGCACCCGCGGGATGGCCTCGACCTCGGCGGCCAGGGTGCGGATGTCGGTGACGCCGCGGCCGTCGATGCGGACCTTGTCCGTGATGACGCGCTCGCGGACGATCTTCTTGGTCAGCGCGTTGTAGGCGGCGCTGATCTCCTTCTCGCGGCCCTCGAACTCGGGCAGCAGCTTCTCGGCGGCCAGCGCCTTGACGCGGTCCAGCTCGTTGTTGCGCTCCTGCTTGCCCGCGATGGTCAGGGCCTGGGCGAGCTCGTCCTTGACGGCGGCGGTCAGCGCGGCGAGGACGTCGTCCTGGTAGTCCAGGAAGACCGGGAACTCGCCGGTCGGCTTGGCGGCCTGGGCGGCCAGCTGCGACTGCGCGGCGCACAGGACCTTGATGAACGGCTTCGCGGCGTCCAGGCCGGAGGCGACGATCTCCTCGGTCGGCGCCTCGGCGCCGCCCTCGACCAGCTTGATGGTCTTGTCGGTGGCCTCGGCCTCGACCATCATGATCGCGACGTCGCCGTCCGGCAGGACGCGACCGGCGACGACCATGTCGAAGACGGCCGACTCCAGCTCGCTGTGGGTCGGGAAGGCGACCCACTGGCCGTTGATCAGCGCGACGCGCACGCCGCCGATCGGGCCGGAGAACGGCAGGCCCGCCAGCTGGGTGGAGGCGGAGGCGGCGTTGATCGCGACCACGTCGTACAGGTGGTCGGGGTTGAGCGCCATCACGGTGACGACGACCTGGACCTCGTTGCGCAGGCCCTTGACGAAGGACGGGCGCAGCGGGCGGTCGATCAGGCGGCAGGTGAGGATCGCGTCCTCGGAGGGCCGGCCCTCGCGACGGAAGAACGAGCCGGGGATGCGGCCCGCGGCGTACATCCGCTCCTCGACGTCCACGGTCAGCGGGAAGAAGTCGAAGTGCTCCTTCGGCTGCTTGGACGCGCTGGTGGCCGACAGCACCATGGTGTCGTCGTCCAGGTAGGCCACGGCGGAACCGGCGGCCTGACGGGCCAGGCGGCCGGTCTCGAAGCGGATGGTACGGGTGCCGAAGGAACCGTTGTCGATCACGGCCTCGGCGTAGAACACGTTCTCTTCCACCTGGAAGATCTCCTCTTTCGTACGTCTCCGGGAGAGCGTCCCCGCGCATTGCCTGCGGTGGGCCCCGGGCCCTCGCCAAGGAGGGCGGCAGTCGGGCCGGTCTTCGATCGAAGCCCCCGGAGTGCCCCGCTCGGTCTGCGGGGGTTCCGACGGCCACTACCGAGGACCGGCGCCTCACGGCTGCCGGGCCGGGAAGGGCGGTCCGCGTCTGGACGCTCTCTCGGATGCGGGCGGCTTCCGTTTGAAGCCTTCGTCCCGCGGGGGGTTCGGGTCCTTCTGCCCGGGTGGCGCGCTGGTGCGCCATCACCCGGCATGCCCACAACCCTACGGTGCAATCCTCGGCCACCTGGGGAGGTGCGCGCGAGTTGTTATCTGCGGGCGCCGCGGTTCAACCGCCGCGGCATACGCGCGAGGGGCGGCTCCCCGGTGTGGGGAGCCGCCCCGAGCGGCGTTCTCAGCGGGCGCCGCCGGCGGCACCGCGGCGGATGCCCAGGCGGTCGACGAGCGTACGGAAGCGCTCGATGTCCTTCTTGGCCAGGTACTGCAGCAGGCGGCGACGCTGGCCGACCAGGATCAGCAGGCCACGACGCGAGTGGTGGTCGTGCTTGTGGGTCTTGAGGTGCTCGGTCAGGTCCGAGATGCGACGGGAGAGCATGGCCACCTGGACCTCGGGGGAACCGGTGTCGCCCTCCTTCTGGCCGAACTCGGCGAAGATCTGCTTCTTGACGTCAGAGGCGAGAGCCACTGCAACTCCTTCGGGGTCTACCGAGCGGTCCTGGTCGACAGCACAGGACTCATCGAGAACTCGGTGTCGTGAGCGCGGCCGGCGGTCGGCGCCCCTGGGAGCGGACACACGGCTGCACTCGAAGCCCAAGAGTACCCGATGCCGACGCCCCTCCGGCCGGGGAGGCGTCGGCATCACCCCGCGGACGGCTCAGCCGGTGGCGCCGCGGACCAGCCGGTAGACGTCCAGGACGGCGAGCGCCAGCGGGACCAGCGACATCAGGGTGAGGCTGTCCACCAGGTCCAGGATGCGCCCCCAGAACGGGGAGACCCCGAGCCGCGGCACCACCAGGGCGATCGCGGTGAGCAGCGCGGCACCGAAGGCGATGGAAGCGGTCAGCCAGATGGTGCGCAGGTCGAGCTGGGTGGTGGAGCCGGCCGCCCGCAGGAAGAACTGCGGGGTGTGCAGGGAGAGCCCGATGATCAGCAGGCTCAGGCCGAGCAGGCCGGCCACGGTCAGGCTGAGCACCTGCGCGGTGTAGCGGAACAGCCGGGCGCGCAGCATGGTGGTCAGGCCCAGGGCGAGCGCGAGCAGCTCGGGGAAGACCTCGTCGGTGAAGCCGAGGACGGCGCAGGCGCCGACCACGACCGCGGCGCAGCCGCCGACCAGGCCGACCAGCACCTCGTGGCCGCGCCGGGCCTGGTGCGCGATCCGCTCGTACTGGACGGCCTCGGCACGCTCGGCCTCCTCGTCGTAGTCGCGACTGCGGGTGCGGGTCTGGCCGGGGGCGCTGAAGCCGACCGGCAGCCGGGCGAAGCGGGCGGAGAGGCCTGGCAGGAAGCCGACCACCGCGACGGCGGCGACGCCGGTGACGGCGGCGATGTGCCCGGCCGGGGTCTCCGGCAGCAGGACGGCCGCGAAGGTGGCGAGCGCGCCGGCCGTGGAGACCAGGGCCGCGGCGACGAACACCGCGTCCTTCTCCGGCAGCAGGCCGGCCAGCAGCACGGCGACCACCAGGACGGCGACGCAGCCGGCCAGGAACTGGAGCCGGCCGGGGCCGTCCCCCGGCTGGGCGACGGCGATGAGGCCGCTGCCGCCGATCACGGCGTGCGGCAGCGCGCCGAGGCCGAGCGCGACGGCCGCGTGGGCGTCCTGGTAGACCCGGGCGCGCACCCCGGCGAGCGCGGTGAGCACCACGGCGGTGACGCCGGCCAGGACGCCGGGCAGGCCGTGCATGTCGTGGCGCAGGTCGGAGAACCAGAGCGCGAAGCCGAGCAGGGTGAGCAGCACCCCGGCGCCGATCAGGCCGAAGCCGCGCATCAGCTCGGCGGTCCAGAACCGGCGGTCGGCCTCGACGGCGCTGGCGATCGCGTCGGCGACGTCGTCGTAGACGGCCGGCGGGAGCGACTCGGCGAAGGGGCGCAGCGCCAGCAGGTCGCCGTCGCGGACCTGCTGGGCGGCCAGCGGCAGCCCGCTGTCGAGCACCGTGCCGTCGCGGCGGACCAGGTGGAAGCCGGTGGGGGCGCCGTCGGGCTGGCTCTGGTTGGCCAGGCGCAGCACCTCGGGGTAGACGTCCGCGAGCGGGACGTCCTCGGGCAGGGCGACGTCGATCCGGCGGTCCGGGGCGACGACCGTCACCCGGCAGTAGCCCGTCGCGGCGGTGCTCATGCGCCCACCTCGCTGCGCTCGCCCATGAGGGCCCCCACCTCGATCCTTCGACGCACTTGGCGCTCCCCCTTGTTGACGGTGCCGAGGCTCGGCGGCGCTCGGGTCTTGCTGTGGAACCGGCCCGACGGGGCCGCGAGTTGGCGCGGCGTTACCCTACCCGTTCGGTTCGTGCCCGCTGCCGGTGCGTACCGGGCCCTGACGGGCGGTGCGGGGGCGACCGTTAGGATCGGCGCCTGCGCAAAGGTACGGGGGCTGCGCTGGGTGGGGCGTCCTCAGCCGCCGGATTCCCGTACGGACCGTGCGCACATCGCGTGAGGGCTGATGCCGAAGTGACCGATCGACGCCGCGGGGTGGATGACACATGGGTGTGATCACGGTGAAGCGACCGGCCAGGGCGTATCCGCCCACCGTGCCGGACGAGCCGGTGGAGCTGGTGAGCCCGCCCGAACTGCCCCGGCAGGGCGGCGAGGACTGGCTGATGAGCATCCTGCCGATGCTCGGCATGGGCGGCTCGGCGGTGTTCTTCTTCTCGCCGGGGGCCGCGGCCCCGATGAAGATCATGGGCGGTCTGATGATCGCCTCGACGCTCGGCATGGTGCTGGCGCAGATCGTCCGGGCCCGCAAGGGCGGTTCGACCGCGATGGCGGACGAGCGCCGCGACTACCTGAAGTACCTCCAGCAGACCCGCCGCCAGGTGCGCCGCACGGCTGATCGCCAGCGCGGCGCGCTGCTGTACCTGAACCCCGCCCCGGACCAGCTCTGGTCGATCGTCGAGGACGGCCGGCGGCTGTGGGAACGGCGCACCGGGGACGGCGACTTCGCGCAGATCCGGGTGGGCCTCGGGCCGGTGCAGCTGTCCACCCCGCTGGTGGCGCCGCAGACCGCGCCGATGGACGAGCTGGAGCCGCTGTCCGCGGCCGCGATGCACTCCTTCCTGAAGGCCCACGGCACTCTCCAGGACCTGCCGCTGGCGGTCTCGCTGCGGGCCTTCTACCACATCACGGTGTGCGGGGACCCGGACTCGGTCTACGGGAACGTGCGCGCGATGATCGCCCAGCTGACCACCCTGCACTCGCCGGACGACCTGATGGTGGCGGTCGCGGCCGCGCCCGGTGCGGCCGAGGAGTGGGAGTGGACCAAGTGGCTCCCGCACAACCAGCACCGCAAGGAGGCGGACGGCGCGGGCTCGCGCCGGCTGTTCGCGTCCGACCTGGGCGACCTGGAGTACCTGCTCCAGGACGAGTTGGCGGGCCGCCAGCGCTTCGTGCGGGAGGTGGCGCCGCCGTCCGACCAGCCGCACCTGGTGGTCGTCATGGACGGCGCCGGGGTGCCGCACGACTCGCTGCTGGCGAGCCCGGAGGGCGTGCAGGGCGTCACGGTCATCGAGGTGGTGCCGGGCGAGGTCGACGAGCCCAGCGGGCACCTGATGGTGACGGTGAGCGCCGAGGAGCTGGTGCTGCGCTCGGCCTCCGGCGCGACGTACACCGGCAAGCCGGACCTGCTCTCGGTGTGGCAGTCCGAGGCGCTGGCACGGCAGTTGGCGCCGTACCGGATCTCGGCCGGCGGGGACGACGAGCCGCTGCTGTCCAACCTCGACTTCACCGACATGATGAGCTCGGGCGACCCTGGCTCCTTCGACGTGGCCCGCAGCTGGCGCCCGCGGGCCCAGCACGAGCGGATGAGGGTGCCGATCGGCGTCGGCGCCAACGGCGAGCACGTCTACCTGGACATCAAGGAGGCCGCGCTGGAGGGCATGGGCCCGCACGGCCTGTGCGTGGGCGCGACCGGTTCCGGCAAGTCGGAGCTGCTGCGCACGCTGGTGCTGGCGCTGGCGATGACCCACACCTCGGAGATCCTCAACTTCGTGCTCGCCGACTTCAAGGGCGGCGCTACCTTCTCCGGCATGGCGGACATGCCGCACACCTCCGCGGTGATCACCAACCTGGAGGGCGAGCTCACCCTGGTCGACCGCATGCGCGACGCGATCGAGGGCGAGCTGCACCGCCGCCAGGAGCTGCTGCGCTCGGCGGGCAACTACGCCAACATCCACGAGTACGAGCGCGCCCGGGCGGCCGGCGCCGCGCTGGATCCGCTGCCCTCGCTGGTCCTGATCATCGACGAGTTCTCCGAACTCCTCACCGCCAAGCCCGACTTCATCGAGATGTTCATCCAGATCGGCCGGATCGGCCGCTCGCTGGGCGTGCACCTGCTGCTGGCCTCGCAGCGTCTGGAGGAGGGCAAGCTGCGCGGCCTGGACACCTACCTGTCGTACCGGATCGGTCTGCGCACCTTCTCGGCCGCGGAGTCCCGGGCGGCGATCGGCGTGCCGGACGCCTACCACCTGCCGCCGGTGCCGGGCGTCGGCTACCTGAAGTTCGGCGAGGACGTGATGGACCGGTTCAAGGCCGCGTACGTCTCGGGGCCGTACCGGGCGCCGGGGCAGCAGCGGTCGACCGGCGGGCGGCGGGTCGCCGCGCGCCCGGTGGAGTTCACCGCCTCCTTCGTGGACCTGCCGGACCCGGTGGAGGAGGAGGTCGCGCCGCGGGCCCCGGAGCAGGACGACGCGCTGGTGGACACCGTGCTCGACGTGTTCGTCCAGCGGATGGCCGGCCAGGGCCCGGCCGCGCACCAGGTGTGGCTGCCGCCGCTGGAGGAGGCGCCCACCATGGACCACCTGCTGCCGCCGCTGCAGGTCGTGCCGGAGCGCGGGCTGACCGCGCCCGGCTATCCGGCGGGCCGGCTGCGGGTGCCGATCGGCGTCGTCGACAAGCCGCGCGAGCAGAAGACGGACATCCTGGAGGTCGACTACGCGGGGGCGGCCGGCCACGGCCTGATCGTGGGCGGCCCGCGCTCCGGCAAGTCGACCGTGGTGCGCACCATGGTGGCCTCGTTCGGCCTCACCCACACCCCGCTGGAGGTGCAGTTCTACCTGCTCGACTTCGGTGCGGGCAGCTTCCAGTCACTGGGCGGGCTGCCGCACGTCGGCGGGGTGGCCGGACGCCTGGACGTGGACAAGGTGCGCCGGATGGTCTCCGAGGTGCACGGGGTGCTCAACCGCCGCGAGGAGCTGTTCCGGGCCGCCGGGATCGACACCATCGCGACCTACCGGGCCCGCCGGGCGGCCGGCCGGCTGCCGGACGAGGCCTTCGGCGACGTCTTCCTGGTGATCGACGGCTGGAACACCTTCAAGCAGG
Source organism: Kitasatospora sp. NPDC036755 (assembly GCF_040636595.1). Classification (NCBI taxonomy): domain Bacteria; kingdom Bacillati; phylum Actinomycetota; class Actinomycetes; order Kitasatosporales; family Streptomycetaceae; genus Kitasatospora; species Kitasatospora sp. NPDC036755. The sequence goes on along the minus strand of NZ_JBEZUT010000104.1, from coordinate 11,194 downwards.
AGTTCGAGGTCCTGGAGCCGGTGATCGGCGACATCGCCCAGCGCGGCCTCGGCTACGGCGTGCACCTGGTGATCACCGCGGCCCGGTACGCCGAGGTGCGCCCCGCGCTGAAGGACCTGCTGCAGAACCGGACCGAGCTGAAGCTCGGTGACGCGATGGAGTCCGAGGTCGACCGCCGGGTGGCGCAGAACGTCCCGGCGCTGGCCGGGCGCGGCATCACCGCGGAGCGGCTGCACTTCCTGTCCGGCCTGCCCCGCCTGGACGGCTCCTCCTCGGTGGAGGACCTCCAGAACGGCGTGGCCGGGCTGGTGAGCGCCGTCGACGGCGCCTGGACCGGCCCGCGCGCCCCGCAGGTGCGGATGCTTCCCGCCGTGCTGGACGGCACCTCGCTGCCGAAGGGCTTCGAGCACCCGGAGCGCGGCGTCGCCTTCGGCGTGGACGAGGCGGAGCTGGCGCCGGTCTTCGTCAACTTCGAGACCGATCCGCTGTTCATCGTCTTCGGCGACACCGAGTCCGGGAAGTCGGCGGTGCTGCGGATGCTGATCAAGCAGATCACCGAGCGCTACACCCCGGACCAGGCCGGCATCGTGGTCGGCGACTACCGGCGCGCGCTGCTCGGCACCGTACCGCCGGAGTACCTGGTGGAGTACGCGGCCGCGCAGCCGGCCATGGCGGCCATCGTGGACATGCTGCGCGGCGCCTGCTCGCGCCGTCTGCCGGGCCCGGACGTGACCGCCGAGCAGCTGCGCAACCGCAGCTGGTACAGCGGCAAGGACATGTTCGTGATCGTCGACGACTACGAGCTGGTCGCGACGAGCTCGGGCAACCCGCTCGCCCCGCTGGCCGAGTTCCTGCCGTTCGCCCGCGACATCGGCCTGCGGGTGATCGTGGCCCGCAGCGCGGGCGGCGCCGGTCGCTCGCTGTACGAGCCGGTGCTGCAGCGGATGCGCGAGCTCGGCGGCCAGGGCGTGATCCTCTCCGGCAACCGGGACGAGGGCGCGCTGCTGGGGACGGTCAAGCCGCAGGCGCTGCCGCCGGGCCGGGGGGTCTACGTGTCCCGCCGCGTGACCAGCGGGCAGATGGTCCAGACGGGCTGGCTGCCGGTGGCGTAGCCACTCCGGTCGTGACGGACGGTGACAGAAGGGGTCGGACTCGTGGAGTCCGGCCCCTTCGGCGTCCCAGGTGCCGAAACGTTACGTAGATCTTTCCGGGCGGGGGCTGCGGTTCCCGCACCCGGCCGGGGAGTTGCCGGTCGCTCCGGGGGCGCCTGGGCGTGTCGCCGTCCACCCGAAAGACGACCTTCGAATCACGCCCATCCCCGTTTGTTCACCTTCGATTCAATCGCCATGTGGCCGAGGTAACAAGTCAGACAATCCTTGCAATGACCGAACGTGATCATCGGATCGCATGTCTATGCCGTTCACCGCAACGGATTCCGAAGCAGTTCCGACGTTGACGCAATCAATACGCCAAGGTTCCATTGCGGCCAGGGAGCGACTGGAACCGGACACCGAGCAGACAGCCAGCGGAGGCGATACCGCTCCCACTCCAGCACCGCACAGAGCCGATCGGAAGCCACATGACCGACACGCTTCGTCCGCCACAGACCGTAGCCGCCCCGGCGGCCGAGGCGGCCGCGCCCCAGCAGCTCAAGCGCTCGATCGGCGTCGTGGGCGGCACCCTGCTCACGCTGTCCTGCGTCACGCCCGCCTCGACGCTCTTCGTGATCGTGCCGGAGCTGTTCTCCAGCATCGGCAGCGCCACCGCGCTGGCCATCGGCATCGGCACCGTGCTCTGCGTCGCGGTCGCGTTCTGCTACTCCGAGCTCGGCACCCTGATCCCGAGCGCCGGCGGCGAGTACGCGATGGTCGGCACCCTCGCCGGGCGGCTGATGGGCTGGCTGGTCTTCGTGCTCTCGCTGATCGTGGTGATGATCGTCCCCTCGGTCATCGCCCTCGGCACCGCCGACTACCTGGCCCCCGTCCTGCACCTGGACAAGGCCATGACCGGCGCCGCCGTGATGCTCGCCGCCACCCTGGCCGGCCTGCTCGACCTGCGCGCCAACGCCTGGATCACCGGCATCTTCCTGGTGCTGGAGGTCATCGCGGCCGGCGTGGTCTCGGTGCTCGGCTTCGCCCACACCAACAGCGACGCCCCCAGCCTGCTGCACGGCGTGGTCACCGGGGACGGCGGCGCCACCACCACGGTGAGCGTGGGCGCCATCGTCGGCGCGCTCGGCATCGCCCTGTTCATCACCCAGGGCTTCTCCACCGCGGTCTACCTGTCGGAGGAGCTGGAGAACCCCCGCCGCAACGTCTCGCGCACCGTGCTGTGGACGCTCGGCATCTCCTCGGCCATCATCCTGGTCCCGGTCGTCGCCATCACCATGGGCGCCCCCGACCTGCAGACCCTGTCCTCCGGCGACATCTCCGGCATGGTCACCGCCTGGAGCAACTCCGCCGTCGGCACCTTCATCAGCCTCTGCGTCGCGCTGGCCATCATCAACGCCGGCATCGTCATGGTCATCCAGAACTCCCGGGTGCTGTTCGCCTCCGCCCGCGACAAGGCCTGGCCGGAGCCGGTCAACAAGGCCTTCGGCACCCTCGGCCGGTTCGGCTCGCCGTGGATCGCCACCCTGGCGGTCGGCCTGCCGGGCGCCGCGCTCTGCTTCGTCAAGGGCGAGCTGCTGAGCAACATCACCGGCGTCGCCGTCACCGGGATGTACCTGCTGGTCGCGATCGCCGCGCTGCTCTCCCGCCGCGCCCACCACAAGCACGCCGCCGCCTGGCGGATGCCGCTGTGGCCCGCCGTCCCGATCGTGCTGATCGCCGTCCTGGTGTACGTGATGACCAAGCTGGACGCCGAGCCCCTGCTGTGGACCGGCGGCATCACCGCCGCCGCCACCCTCTACTGGCTGTTCTACCTGCGCCCCCGGCAGGACACCCGCTGGGTGATCAGCCTCCCCGAGGACCAGCAGGACGACTGACCCCTCCCCTCCCCCACACAGCGGTGGCCCCGGCCGCCCCCCCCCCCGGGGCCCGCCGGGCGGACGCGCCCCCTCCGCACCCCGAGTCCCGGCGCGTCCACACCCCGCCCGGCGCGCCGACCCCCTCCGCACCCCGGCGTGCGGGCGCACCCGCGCACCCGGGCACCGCATCCCCCGCCCCTCTCGATCGTTGGCTCCTACGTGTACAGCTACGACGTCTCCGCGTCCCCCGGCCGGTCCGCCACCGCCTCGCGCTCGATCCCGGGCATGCGCCCGTCGTACGACGCCGAGCACCCGCACTCCGCCACGCCGATCTACGACGAGCTGTACTCCGAGTACCGACGCCTCTTCCGTGCCCTGCCCGGTGACCGCTCGGGCGAGGAGGACCTGAAGTTCACCGGCTTCGCGGTCCGTGACGGCTACCCGCCGATCGGCGAGCAGCGCCCGTACCCGCCCCAGCAGCAGGCCTTCCACACCCTCCCGGGCCAGGCACCGGGCCTCCCCCAGTTCATGCCGAGCTCCCAGCACCACGGCTCCGGCCCCACCGGCGGCCAGCAACACGGTTCCAGCGGCGGCCAGCAGCACGGCCACACCGGCGGTCACGCCGCCGCCCACACCGGAACCCACGCCGCCGCCCAGCAGCACGGCCACACCGGAAGCCACCCCGTCGCCCAACAGCACACCCACACCGGCAGCCACACGGCCGCCCACGCCAACACCCACTCCGGCGGGCACACCACCGGCGGTCACACCACCGGAAGCCACATCGGGGGTCATGCCCCCGCCCACGCCGGCGCCCACGCCACCGGCCACCACAACCACAACCACAACCACCAGAGCCATCACACCCCCCACCAGGGCCACGGCCACCCCGTCGGCCGGCCCGAGCCCGCCGCCCCCACCGGCGACGGCCTCCGGCGCCCGGCCCCGCCCCTCGGGCAGGATCAACCCGCCCTCCCCGCAGCCCAGTTCACCAACGGTCAGGGCTGGGTCGCGGCCGGCTACCTGGGCGCGGCCCCGGTGCCGGCGCCCGCGCTCCCGCCGATGCCGCTCCCCGCGCCCCCGCCGCCGATGCCGCCCGCGCCCGCCCCGGTGATGGGTACGGCTGCCGGCCTCGCCCCCGCGCCATCGACCGGCGGCCGCCACCGCCAGATGCTCTCCCTGCCCCCGGGCTCCACCGTCGACCACCGCTGACGCCGACCCCGCGCCCCGGCCCGCCCGGGGAGCCGAGCAGGACACCCGCACGGGACGCGCGAGCCCCGGCCGGGAGCCCCGAAAGCCCCGAGAACGCCGGAGGGCCCCGCCACCACCGTGGCGGGGCCCTCCGGCCGTCGGTCGGCGGACCAGCCGCTCCTACCGACTACTTCTCACTGCTCACTGCCTACTTCTTCTTGCGCTTCTCCCGGACCCGCACCGAGATCGAGATCGGCGTTCCGACGAACCCGAACTCCTCGCGCAGCCGGCGCTCGATGAAGCGCCGGTAGCCGGCCTCCAGGAAGCCCGAGGCGAACAGCACGAAGCGCGGCGGACGGGTGCCCGCCTGGGTGCCGAACAGGATGCGCGGCTGCTTGCCGCCCCGGATCGGGTGCGGGTGGGCGGCGACCAGCTCGCCGAGGAAGGCGTTCAGGCGCGCGGTCGGGATGCGGGTCTCCCAGCCCTCCAGCGCGGTCTCGATCGCCGGAACGAGCTTCTCCATGTGCCGGCCGGTCTTGGCCGAGACGTTGACCCGCGGGGCCCACTGCACCTGGACGAGGTCGCGCTCGATCTCGCGCTCCAGGTAGTAGCGGCGCTCCTCGTCGAGCTGGTCCCACTTGTTGTAGGCGACGACGACGGCGCGCCCGGCCTCGACGGCCATCGAGATGATCCGGGTGTCCTGCTCGGCGAGGGTCTCGCTGGCGTCGATCAGGACGACCGCGACCTCGGCCTTGTCCAGCGCGGCGGCGGTGCGCAGCGAGGCGTAGAAGTCGGCGCCGGCGGTCAGGTGGACCCGGCGACGGATACCGGCGGTGTCCACGAACTTCCAGGTCTTGCCGCCGAGCTCGATCATCTCGTCGACCGGGTCACGGGTGGTGCCGGCCAGCTCGTTGACGACGACGCGCTCCTCGCCGGCGACCTTGTTCAGCAGGCTGGACTTGCCGACGTTGGGCCGGCCGATCAGCGCGATGCGGCGCGGGCCGCCGGGGGCGGCGTCGCCGAAGGTCTGCGGCGGGGCCTCGGGCAGCGCGTCCATGACGGCGTCCAGGAGGTCACCCGAGCCGCGGCCGTGCAGGGCGGAGACCGGGAAGGGCTCGCCGAGGCCGAGCGACCACAGGTAGGCGGCCTCGGCCTCGGTGGAGGGGCCGTCGACCTTGTTGGCGCACAGGACGGTCGGCTTGCCCGCCCGGCGGATGATCTTGATCAGGGCCTCGTCGGTGTCGGTGGCGCCGACGGTGGCGTCCACCACGAACAGCACCGCGTCGGCCTGCTCGATGCCCAGCTCGGCCTGGGCGGCCACCATGGCGTCGATGCCGAGGACGTCGATCTCCCAGCCGCCGGTGTCGACCACCTTGAAGCGGCGGCCGTTCCAGCTGGCCTCGTAGGTGACCCGGTCGCGGGTGACGCCCGGCTTGTCCTCGACGACGGCCTCACGGCGGCCGATGATGCGGTTCACCAGGGTCGACTTGCCGACGTTGGGGCGGCCGACCACGGCCAGCACCGGCAGTCGGACGTGCTCGGCGCCGTCCGCGGCGTCGATGCCGTCGAGGTCGAAGCCCTCTTCGGCGGCGAGTGCCATGAACTCGGCGTAGTCGGCGGCGTCCAGCTCACCGGGGCCGGTGGCGGCGTGCTCTGCGGTCATGTTCGTCTGTTCCGTTTCCCGGCCCGGCCCTTCCCAGGGGCGTGCCGTGCGTACCTGCCCCGCTCGGGGCAGCGCGATGGTTGGCTCCGCGGCACCTCGACGGCCCGCGGTTCACTCGTTGGTCGGCCCGACGGCGGTCGAACCGGCTCTGGTTCGGCCCGACGGCAGCCGGACCGGAGTCGTGATCGGCCCGACGGCAGCCGGACCGGGGTCGTGATCGGCCCGACGGCAGCCGGACCGGAGTCGTGATCGGCCCGGCCGCAGCCGGACCGGTTCCGGTCGCCCCGGCGGCAGTCGGTCAGACCGAGGACAGTCCGGCCCGCTCCTCCACCAGCCCGGCGATCCGGTCGATCACCTGCTCCAGGGTGAGCTCGCTGGTGTCCACGAGGACGGCGTCCGCGGCCTGGGCCAGCGGGGCCGTCTTCCGGGAGGAGTCGGCGGCGTCCCGGCGGGCGAGGTCGGCGGCCATCGCGGTGATGGTCGCCTCGTCCACGCCCTTGGCCCGCAGCTCGGCGGCCCGGCGCGCGGCCCGGGCCTCCTCGGAGGCGGTCAGGAAGACCTTGACGGTGGCGTCCGGGAACACCACGGTGCCCATGTCCCGGCCCTCGGCGACGATGCCGCGCTCGGCGACCTCGGCGCAGCCTCGCTGCAGCTCCACCAGCCGGGACCGTACGGCCGGCACCGCGGACACGGCACTGACCTTGGCGGTCACCTCGGGGCCACGGATCGGGCCGGACACGTCCTGGCCGTCCACCGTGATGGTGGGGCCGTCGGCGTCGGTGCCCGAGACGATCACCGGCTTGCCGCACGCGACGGCCACCGCCTCCTGGTCGTCGACGTCGACCTCGTTGGCCAGCATCCACCAGGTCATCGCCCGGTACATGGCACCGGTGTCCAGGAAGCTCAGGCCCAGCCGGGCGGCGACCGCCCGCGAGACGGTCGACTTGCCGGAGCCGGAGGGCCCGTCGATGGCGACGACGACCGGGGCGTGCGCTCGGTCGGCAGTGTCCACGGGGCGAACCTCTCTCTGAGCATGGGAGCCGGAGCCTGGGCAGGCGGGCGGCCGGGGATTGTCTCCCTCAAGGTTAATGGACCGCCGGGGTGACATACTCCGCCACCATCCGGCCCCCTCCCCACCGGGCCGGATCCAGCCTGGATCCGGCCCGGACCCAGGCCGGGTCCAGGCCCGCCCCGGTCCCGACCGGCTCCGATCCGGGACCCCGTCCACCCCGCGACAGGCCCCGACGGGCGGCCCCCGCTACCCGACCGACTCCAGCACCGCCGTCCCGAGCCGCGGCCGCAGGTACTCCCCGTCCCGTTCGACCCCGAGCACCCCGCCGACCAGCACCATCGGCACCTCCCGCCCGAGGACCTCCCACACGAACGGCACCCTGGACAGGTGCGACGGGAAGTCGTTCACCTCGAACGCGTTCGGGTGGTACGCGTCGTCCGCCGCCTCCCGCCAGTCGAAGGAGCTCCGCGGCCGGGGCCCGTCCGGTGTCCGGGTGTGGGCGAGGAAGGTGGTGAGCCAGCCGGTCACCCGGGGCCCGCCGGACCTCCCGTGCCACTTGAACAGCGAGCGCCAGAAGTCCTCGTCCACCGGCCCGCCGGCCGCCGTCGCGGCGATCTCGTCCACCACCGGCCGCAGCCGGGCGAACCAGGGTGCCAGCCCGTCGAAGTGCCGGGCCAGCGCGCGGACGCCGTCCGCCAGCCGGGCCCAGTCCTCGGCCGTGCCCTCCAGGCGTACCTTCGGGATGCCGCAGCGGGTCTCCCAGCGGAAGTCGTAGTACGGGCTGACCACGTCCATCAGCGCCACCAGCGCCGAGGCGGCGTCGTCCGGTGTCGTGGTGGAGAAGTCCGGCCGGAACAGGTCCACCAGCTCCGCGCCGAGGGCCGCCGCGAGCGGTTCCCGCACCAGGCCCACCGAACGCGACCAGTCCGGCCCGGACCACCGCGCCGACGGCCCCGCGAGGCCGTCGTCCCGCACCACGATCGGATCCCGGCGCCCGCCGGCCGCGCCGAACAGCTCGCGGTGGCGCGACGGGTCCGTCCGTACGTGCACGGCGACCTCGTGCACCACCGCGTACCAGAGCACGTCCGGGGACAGGCTCAACGGCAGGTGCTCGGCGAAGGCGGCGTGGGCCGCCCGCAGCAGCAGGCTGAAGGTCGGCTCGGGCTCCGCGGACTCCGGGGACCGCGGTACGGGCCGGGGGCGCTCGTACATCGCCTCGACGCTGCGGTGGCGGATCAGGTGCCGATCGCCCAGCACCGCCCGCAGGAACCGCTCGTTCCCGAGGTCCACCGGTTCTCCGGCGAACCCGTGCCGGGTATCCCCCAGCGGCAAGTCGATGATCACACCAGCCCCTCCCCGCAACGCGACGCGCCCGTCCCCGGAACCCACCCCCGGAACCCAGCCCCGGCGGCCCCACCCCCGGAACCTCGGCCCAGGAACCCGCCCCCGGAACCCACCCCCGGGCCCCCGGCTCAGTCCCGAACGCTCCAGCCGCTCGCCCGCAGCGCCTTGGTCAGCCGCTTCACGGCCGTCGGCGCCACCGACAGCTGGACGAAGCCGACCTGCTGCCCGGTCGAGTGCTCGATGACGACGTCCTCGATGTTGACCCCGGCCTCGCCGACCTCCCCGAACAGCCGGCCCAGCTCGCCCGGCTGGTCGCCCAGCACGACCGTCAGGGTCTCGTACCGGGTGGGCGGCGCGCCGTGCTTGCCGGGGATGCGGGCCTGGCCGGTGTTGCCGCGCCGCATGACCGCCTCGATCCCGGCCGCGCCCGCCCGGCGCTCGCTCTCCTCGGCGGCCTGCATGGCGCGCAGCGCGGTGACGGTGTCGCCGAGGTCGCGGGCGACCCCGTCCAGCACGTCGGCGACCGCGCCCGCGTTGGCGGAGAGGATGTCGACCCACATGCCGGGGTTGGAGGCTGCGATCCTGGTGACATCGCGCACGCCCTGGCCGGAGAGCCTTATGGCGGTCTCGTCGGCGTTCTCCAGCCGGGCCGCGACCAGTGAGGAGACCAGCTGCGGGGCGTGCGAGACCAGGGCGACCGCCCGGTCGTGCTCGGCGGCGTTCATCACGATCGGCACCGCGCCGCAGAGCGCGACCAGCTCCAGCGCGGCGTTGAGCGTCTCGGTGTCGGTGTCCGCGGTCGGGGTGAGCACCCAGGGGCGGCCCTCGAAGATGTCGGCGCGGGCGGCCAGCGGGCCGGAGCGCTCGCGGCCGGCCATCGGGTGGCTGCCGATGTAGTGGACGGTGTCGCAGCCGAGCTCGGCGATCTCGCTGCCCGGGCCCGACTTCACGCTGGCGACGTCGGTGTACCAGTGCGCCAGGTTGCGGCGCTGGCAGTCGGCCAGCACCTTGCCGACCAGCGCGGGCGGCACGGCGATGATCGCCAGGTCCACCGGGCCGTCGACCGGGTCGGTGATGCCCGCTCCGAGCGACTCCGCCGTACGGGCCGCGTCCGGGTCGGCGTCCTCAAGATGGACGGTCAGCCCGCGAGCGGTCAGCGCGAGCGCGGCGGAGGTGCCGATCAGTCCGGTGCCGACGACAACGGCAGTGCGCATGGCGGGTCGCTCTCCTCATCACGATTCTCGACGGGTGCCGGGACCGGCCGAGAGCACCCGCGCCCCATCCTCCCTCATCCGCCCCGCCGAAGTCCCCACCGTCCGTCCGGCAACCGGGAGGGCGGCCCCGGCAGCTTCCGGCACCGGCAACCGCGACGGGCCCGTCCCCGTCCCACACAGTGCACACGCCGCACCCGGAAATCCTGCGACGCCCGCCCCGAAGCCGGGCAGACTGGCCGCCCGGGAGGGAAGGCGGACCGACCGGGCACCCGACCGGCGCCGACGGCCGAGCCCGGCACAACGGGCACCGCACAACGGGCACCGCACGACGGGCGACACGCGACGGGCGCCGCACAACGGGCGATGCACGACGGGCGACACGCGAACGAAGGGGTTGCGCATGGACGATCACCTGGACGATCAGCACGACAGCGGGAACGGGCAGTCGGCACCACCGGCCGTACCGGCCCACCCGTCGGTCCTGGACTCCGTCGTGGTGTACGCCGAGGGCGCGGTGTGCCGCCGGCGGGCCACCGTCCCGGTCCCGCCCGGCGGACGGCTGCGACTGACCGGCCTGCCCTCCGCCCTGGACGGCCGCTCACTGCGCGCCCGGGTGCTCGCCGGGCCGGCCGGCACCGCGGTCACCGAGGCCCGGCTGGAGCTGCTCGCCGAGCTCCGCGAACCGGACGAACTCCCGGAGCTGAAACGGGCGTTGGACGAGGCGGCCGAGCACCGGAGCTCGCTCGCCGAGCGCCTCCGGCTGGTCCGGAGCGCGATCTCCGAGACCGCCGCGCTGCACGCCGTCCCGCCGCAGCGCCGCCGTGACGAGCCGCTGCGCCGCACGCCCGCCGACGCCTGGCTGGAGCTCGCCGACTTCGTCGACGGGCGTCTGGCCCGACTCCAGGAGCGCGCCGAGGAGCTCACCCGGGAGCTGGAACTCGCCGACCACGAGCGCGACCTGGCCGCCGACCGCCTGGAGCGGGCGTCCACCGCCGACCGGGCCGAGCCGGTCGGCACCGGCACCACCGCCCTGCTCACCCTCACCACCGGAAGCACCACCGGAAGCACCGCCGAAAGCACCGCCCGGAGCACCCCCGAGGGCACGACCCAGGACCACGACCTCACCCTGGAGCTGGAACTGGAGTACGGCGTCCCCGCCGCCCGCTGGGTCCCGGCCTACCGGCTCTCCTACCGCACCGGCACCGACACGGCCCACCTGGTCCTGCGGGCCGCCGTCGCCCAGCGCACCGGCGAGGACTGGACGGGCGTGGACCTCGCGCTGTCCACCGCCGACCTCGACCGCCGCACCGACCTGCCCCGGCTCGCCTCGCTGCGGATCGGCCGCAGCCAGCCCGCCCCGCCGCCCTCCGGCTGGCGCGAGCCCCCGGCCGGCCTGAGCGACCTCTTCACCGGCTACGACGCGGCCGGTGCCGACCGTCCCGCCCCGCCCCGCGAGCCCCACCGCGGCCCGTACCGCCCGGTCGCCGCCGGCCTCGCCCGCTCCGCCCACCCCGGCGGCGCATTCCGGGGCGGCCCCCGAGCCGAGGCCTTCGCCGCCCAGGACTTCGCGCCCGACGAAGGAATCGCCCCCGCCACCGCCGGCCCGTACGGCGGCGGCCTGCTGAGCGCCGACCAGCCGATGCCCCCGCCTCCCGGCGGCCCGGGCGGCCCGATGGTGCCGGGCGGCTTCGCGGGCTACGGCGCCCCGCCGCACGAAGCGGACGACGTCCGACTCGCCGCCGTGACAGCGGACTTCGCGGCAGCCGCGGAGCGGGCCGCCCGGGCCGGCTTCGACGTCCTGG
>NZ_JBEZUT010000103.1:0-25729 GCF_040636595.1 Kitasatospora sp. NPDC036755 | reverse complement strand
GAAGGCCGCCGCGCCGGCCGCGCCGACCCTCGCCGCCCGGGGCGCCGCCGGTGCGACCGCCACCGCGCAGAGCTGCACCCCGGCCGACTTCGGCAGCCGCAGCGGAGCCGACCTGGTCTCCTTCGTCGAGGGCTCGACCACCGCCTGCGTCAACACGCTGTTCAACGTCACCGGCACCGACGCGGGCAACATCTTCAAGGAATCGAAGATGCTCGCCGTCGCCGACGCGTTCCGGTCGATGGCGGGCGGCTACACCGGCGACAACTCGACCGCCATCCTCCAGCTCGTGCTCTTCCAGCGGGCCGGCTGGTACGTGCAGTCGAACAACGCGGACGCGGTCGGCCCGTACGGCGCGGCCCTGACCGGTGCCTCCAAGGCCGCCCTCGACGCGTTCTTCGCCAGCCCGCACCGCACCGACGTCAACGACAACAACGGCGCCGTGCTCAACGAGGTGCTGGTGCTCACCGACAGCGCCAACCTCCAGGGCAGCTACCTGGGCGTCTACAAGCAGGTGCTGACGGCGTACGACAACTCGTACAACGCCTACCCGAAGATGCTCAAGGCGGTCAACGCGGTGCTGTCCGCGCCGCTCTGGCGGGGCAACTGGAACCCCGACTTCGTCAGCGCCGTCAGCGCCGACCCGAGCATCGGCGCCACCCTGGGCGACTTCGCGCTCAACCACAAGGACCTGCTCGGCACGGCCAACGCCTACCTCGACGTCAACGCGGGCAACGACCTCGGCCGGATGGCGGGCGACGGCCCGGCGGTCGAGGCCGCGGTCAAGGACAAGGTCAAGGCGGTCCTCGACGGCGTGGCGATCACCGGCGCCACCGGCCCGCTGTACGTCCACACCGCCTACCAGGCCAACAGCTTCGACCACGGCCAGTGCTCGTACTACGGCATCTGCGACCTGCCGGCGAAGCTGACCGCCGCGGTGCTGCCGAACCAACTGGTCTGCGACAACCGCACCATCCAGACCGAGGCGCTGTCGCCCGCCGACCTGTCGGCCGTCTGCGCCAGCCTGCGCGGCGAGGACGCCTTCTTCCACAAGCTGGTGAAGGACAACGGCCCGATCCCCGGCCAGTACGACAAGGAGCTCACCCTCGCGGTCTTCGCCAACCAGGCGGACTACCTCACCTACTCCTGGGCGATCTTCAACAACTCCACCGACAACGGCGGACAGACCGTCATGGACCCGACCGACCCGAACAACCGGGCCGTGTGCGTGATGTACCAGAAGTCCTGGAACGACGGCTTCACCGCCAACGTGTGGAACCTCAACCACGAGTACACGCACTACCTGGACAACATCTACGACCTCAAGGGCAACTTCTCCACCGAGATCTCCGTCCCGGACATCTGGTGGATCGAGGGCGTCGCCGAGTACGAGTCCTACGCGTACCGCGGCACCACCGACACCCAGGCGATGGCCGAGGCCGCCAAGCACACGTACAAGCTGAGCACCGTCTTCCAGAACACGTACGGCAACTCGGACACCGTGCGCACCTACCCGTGGGGCTACCTGGCCGTCCGGTACATGTTCGAGAAGCACCCGGCCGACATCGATGCCATGCTCGCGCACTTCCGCACCGGCGACTACCAGGGCGGCTACGCGGTCTACAACGGCATCGGCACCGGCTACGACGCCGACTTCGACGCCTGGCTCGACACCTGCGCCGGCGGCGCCTGCTACGCGGCCGGCCCGACCGCGCTGTTCGGCCAGTCCGTCTCCGGCGCCACCGTGACGCTGACCGACAAGTCTGTGCAGACCGGCCCCGGCCGGATCACCGCCTGGCGCTGGACCTTCGGCGACGGCAGCTCGTCCGACCAGCAGAACCCGACCCACACCTACGCGGCCGCCGGCACCTACACCGTCGCGCTGACCGTCACCGACGACACCGGCAGGACCGCCAGCACGCCGGCCTCCGCCACCGTGACCACGGGCGGGGGCGGCGGCCCCACCACCCCGCCGGCCTGCACCGACCCGCGCGCCGACGCGCTCGGCAAGAACTGCTCGCGGGCCGGCCTGTCGGCCACCGCCGGCAACCTGGACTACCTGTACGTCTACCTGCCGGCCGGTACCAGCACCCTGAAGATCACCACCTCCGGGGGCACCGGCACCGCCTACCTGTACTACAACGACGCCACCTGGGCCTCGCCGAGCGCCTACACGGCCTCGTCCACCGGGGCGGGCACCACCCAGAGCATCACGGTGACCAACCCGACCGCCGGGTACCGGTACGTGAGCCTCTACGCGAAGAGCGACTTCAGCGGGGTGACCGTCAGCACCCAGTTCTGATCCGCCCCCTTTCCGGGGGACGGCCGGGTCCGTGGCAGCAGCCGCGGGCCCGGCCGGTCGTCGTTCCGGTGACGGCGAGGTTGCGCGGGGGCGTGCGGCAGGTGTGCGGGCGGTGTGCGTGCGCCCTTGTTGTGCTAGCACTTGAGCGCTAGCTTGAACGACATGGGTAAGAAGCAGCTGAACGTGCGGGTCGACGCCACGACCGCCGAGATGGCCCGGGAACGGGCGGAGCAGCAGGGGATCTCCATGAACCAGTACATCGAGCGCCTGGTCCAACAGGACATGGGCGAGTCCGGACGGGCCTTCGTGGACGCGGCCGCGCAGTTCATGAAGGAGTACGAGTCGGCGTTCCTCGCCGAGTTCGGGGAGCCGGCCGACCTCCAGGACGTGCGCCGTTGAAGCTGGAGGTCGACCTCTCGTGGTTGCTCATGACCGCCGAGCAGTACACGCCCGGTGACCCGCAGGTCACCGACTACGGCTCGCTGCTCGCGGCCGTCACCCGCCACCAGGCCGAGATATTCGACATCTCGGTCTACCCCGAACCGCACGACCGCGCCGCCGCCCTGATGCACCAGCTGATCCGGGTGCCCGCGCTGGAGAAGACCAACGAACTCTTCGCGACCGCCGTCGCCTACGCCTACCTGGTCGCCAGCGGCTGCACCGTCGCCACCACCGCCCGCGAGGTGCGCAGCCTCTCCCGGGCCATCCGCGAGGGGCGGCTCGGGGTGTCGGGCGTCGCCGAGCGGCTGGCGGCCTGGGTGGTGGACGAGGCGGAGGGGGAAGGCGTCACCGGGTCGGACGAGGAGGACGAGGACGACGACTGAACGGCGCCGTCCCCGCCGGGGGCGCCCGGCCGCTGTGCGGCGGGGCGCTGCTGCCGGACCGGCTCCGCCCGCGGGACTGGCTCCGCCTGTGGGGCGGGCTCCTGCCGGGCGGTGGGCTGCTACTGGGCGGTGGGCTCCTGCCGCGGGGCGGGCTCCGCGATCAGGGCCGTCGCGAAGGGGCGGAAGCCGGCCCGGCGGTAGATCCGGGCGACGTCCTCGTCGGCGGCGGAGAGGAACACCGTCCGGACCCCGTGCGCCCGGGCGTGTGCGACCAGGGCCGCGGTGACCGCCAGCCCCAGCCCGCGCCGGCGCGCGGACGGGAGCGTGCCCACTCCGACGACCTCGGTGACCGGGCCCACCGGATTGTGCTGGCCCGCGCACAGGACCGTGCCGTCCTCGACGGCCGCAGCCAGCACCGTGGTGCCGGAGGCGATCCGCCCGGCGATCCGCTCCGCCGTGCCGTCGGCCGTGAACTTCGCCGCGGTCCGCGCGAGTTCGGCCGCACCGGCCGGGCCGACGGCGGTGCCCGGATCCGCGAAGGCCAGATCCGGGGCGGCGATCGCGGCCGCGAGCTCCGGCGCGTCCGCTGCCAGCACCCGGACCTCCACCGGCTCCGACAGCCCGGGCGCCGGGGCCGCCTCGTCCTGCGGGCCCAGCACCAGCAGCGGGTGCTCGTGCACCGTCAGGCCGGCCGCCTCGACGGCCGCGCGCAGCTCCGGGTTCTGCTCGGCGACCCACTCGAAGGCCTCCGGCGCGCCCAGCTCCCGCTGCCGCTCCAGCACCCGGCGGACGTCCTCGGCGGTGACGGCCGGGCCGGTGTGGCCGAGGGTCGGACGGGCGTAGTACGGCCAGCCGGCGCCCTCCCGGACGAACAGGGTCAGCGGTCCGAAGTCCTCGGTGCGGGCGGCGCCCCGCGGCACGGCGTCGTAGTAGCGCTCGATCTCGTCGAGCAGGGGGCGGTCGGGATCATGATCGGCAGAGGTCACGGCGTGCATCCAAGCAGGCGCGGGAGTGCGGTGCCACCGGATTTGGCACTCGGCGTCGTCGCTCAGGGGCCGATTGTTGCCGAACGCTTACCCGCTCGCAGCGATCTTGTGCGGGCACAGCGTGCATGCTGAAGCCTTTACAGCTCTGCCGAGGGGGACGGCGGACGTCTGCACTAGGCGAGGCAAGGGGGAAGACAGGCCGATGAGGCTCTGCTTTCTGGTGGAGGAACACTACCGGCACGACGGCATGCCGCTCGACGTGGCGCGCCAACTCACCGCGTGGGGGCACCGGGTGGACGTGCTGCGCCCCGGGGACTCGCTGCTGGCGATCTCCGAGGAGGTCCGGGCCGGCAGCCACGACGCCTGGGTGCTCAAGACCGTGTCCGGCGGGCCGGGGCTGACCCTGCTGGAGTCGGCCGCCGCCGTCGGCCTCACCACGGTGAACGACGTGCGCTCGATCCGCGGGGTCCGGGACAAGGCACTCGCGGCGGTCATCGGCCGCACCCGGGGCCTGCCCGTCCCGGTGACGTACGCGGCCGCGCGCTGGGAGCGGCTGGCGGAGATCCCGGCCGCCGAGTACCCGCTGGTGGTCAAGCCCGCCGACGGCAGCTCCGGGCGCGCCGTCCGGCTGGTGCGCAGCCCCGACCGGCTGCTGGAGATCGGGCCGGAGCTGGCCGGGGAGGGGCTGCTGATCGCGCAGCCGTACGTGCCCAACTCCGGGACCGACCTCAAGGTGTACTGCGTCGACGGCGAGCTCTTCGCGACGGAACGTTCCTCCCCACTGCACCCCGGGCAGGGCGTGCGGGAACGGCAGGTGCCGCTGCCGGGGAGCGTCGCGCGGATCGTGGCCCAGGTCGGCGAGGTGTTCGGGCTGGACCTGTACGGGGTCGACGTGCTGCTGGGGCCGGACGGACCGGTGGTGGTGGACGTCAACGACTTCCCGAGCTTCCGGCAGGTACCGGACGCGGTGGCCCGGGTCGCCCGGGCGGTGCTGCGGCTCGCGCGCAGCGGCACGGCCGTGTCGGTGCCCGGCGGGCCCGCCGGGCTGGTGCCCGCGGGCGGCGACGCGTACGGCCCGTACGACCTGTACGACCCGTACGGGCAACTCGCTCTCGGTGAGGGGGAGTTGCGGTGAAGGTCGGGCTGATCACCGGCGACCCCGGGCACCCCGTGCTGGCGGCGGTCGCCGCACTGCTGGTGCGCGGCGGGCACGAGGTGGCGGCCGTTCCGCCCGCGGGGCCCGTGACCGGGCTCGCGGACGTCTACCTGCTCAAGGCCAGGACGCCGCAGGCGCTCGCGCTGGCAAGGGAGCTGGAACGGCGGGGCGCGCCGGTGGTCAACTCGGCGGCGGCCACCGAGCTGTGCCAGGACCGGGTGCGGATGGCGGACCTCGCCCGCGCCGCCGGGCTGCCCTTCGCGGCCACCGAGGCGGCCGGACGGCTGGGTCAACTCGCCGATCCGTCCTACCCGTTCGTGGTCAAGAGCCGGCACAGCAGGCGGCACGACCTGGTCGCCCGGGTGGACGGGCCGGAGCGGCTGCGCGAACTCGCCGAGCGCTGGCCCGAGGAAGCGGTCGTCACCCAGCCGTTCGTTCCGGGGACCGGCTGGGACCAGAAGCTCTGGGTGGTCGGCGGGCAGGTGTTCGCGGCCCGTCGGCAGTCCGAACTCGCCACCGGCACGGGGAAGTCGGGGCGGGCGGAGGACTGGGAGCCGTCCGCCGGGCGGGCCGCGCTCGCGCTGCGGGTGGGCGAGGTGTTCGGGCTCGACGTGTACGGGGTCGACCTGCTCGACGGGCCGGCCGAGCCGGTCATCGTGGACGTCAACGCCTTCCCCGGGGTCCGCGGCCGGGCCAGCGCCCCGGAGGCGCTGGCGGCGCTGGCGCTGCGGGTCGGGGCGGAGCGGGTCGGGGCGGAGCGGGGGTCGGTGCTCGCGGGGATCGGGAGCGGACCCGGGAGGGGCGCGGGGTAGCGCCGTCCGGTCCGTCGGCGCGGCCGGGAGGCGGGGGCGGAGACGGGGGCGGGGGCGACGGCGACGGCGACGGCGGGGCCAGGAGGCGAGGCCGGCGTGGCCGGGCGGCCCGGGGCGTCCGGCCCGCCGAGGTCGTTAGGCTGGCTGGCGCCCCGACCGGCCGGGGCGTACGGCGAGAGAAGACGGAACCTTGCTCCAGGACATCGAGCGCTACCTGGCCTGCCCGCACTGCGCGCAGGCCCTCACCCGGCACGACCGCAGCCTGCGCTGCCCGGCCGGGCACAGCTTCGACCTCGCCAAGCAGGGCTACGTCAGCCTCCTCGCCGGCGACGCCCACACCGGCACCGGGGACACCGCCGAGATGGTCGCGGCCCGCGCGGACTTCCTCGCCGCCGGGCACTACCGGCCGATCGCCGAGGCGCTGGCGGAGGCCGCCTCCGGCGTCGCCAGCGGACCCGACGGCCTGGTCGCCGACCTCGGCGCCGGCACCGGCCACTACCTGGCGCACGTCCTGGACGCCCTGCCCGGCACCGTCGGCGCGGCCCTGGACATCTCCAAGTTCGCGCTGCGCCGTGCCGCCAAGGCACACCCCCGGATCGGCGCCGTGGTGTGCGACGCCTGGCGTCCGCTTCCGCTGCGGGACGCCTCGGCCGAGCTGATGCTCAACGTCTTCGCCCCGCGCAACGGGCCGGAGATCCGCCGGGTGCTGCGCCCCGGCGGCACCCTGCTGCTGGTCTCGCCGACCTCCCGCCATCTGCGGGAACTCGTCGACGCGCTGGGGCTGTTGTCCGTGGACGAGGAGAAGCAGCGGCGGATCGACGAGAAGCTCGGGCCGTACCTGGAGCCCGCCGGGCGGCGGGAGGTCGAGTTCACCCTGCGGCTCGGTCCGCAGGACGTGCGCACCGTGGTGGGCATGGGGCCGAGTGCCTGGCACACCGACCCGGAGCGGCTCGGCGCCGCGCTCGCGGAGCTGCCGGAACCGGTCGAGGTGACGGCCTCGGTGACGGTGGCCGCGTACCGGCGCTGAGCGCGCCCCGCCGTCCATGCTTTCGCCGTTCGCGTTTTCGCCGTCCGCGTTTTCGCCGTTCGTGCTTCGCCGTTCGTGCTTCGCCGTCCGCGCCGGTGCGGGCCGGGTACCGGCGCCGGGTGCGGGGCCGTCCGCGGACCGGCCCCCAGCGCCACGTTGGGATGAATCTGCCGCGCAGGCACGTTTCTGCCGGTCGACCTGCGGCTAACGTCCGACGGGTGAACCGCGACGCCACCAGGCCCGCAGGGCCGTCCCCGCTCCGACCGGGCGCCCCGCCCGACCGGCCGCCCGTGCCGCGCCCCACCCTCGAGGAGCTCCGGCTCACCTCGTTCAAGTCCTACCGGCGCGCGGTGCTGCCGCTCGCGCCCCTCACCGTGCTGCACGGGCCCGCCGGGGTCGGCAAGTCCAACGCCCTCGACGCGCTGGCCGTGCTGTCCCGGCTCGCCCTCGGCGAGGAGATCGCCGACTCGCTGGACGGGCTGCCCGGGCGCACCGGCCAGCTCGCCGGGCCCGTCCGCGGTGGTCTGGACGGGTGCGTCCCGCACGGCCGGGACGCGATCATCCTCGGCTGCACCGTCCGCTCGCCGCACGGCCTGATCAGGCTCGACGTGGTGATCCGCACCGACGGCCCGGTCCGGATCGCCCGGGAGTCGCTCACCCTCGACGGCCGCACCCTGATGGACACCGGCGAGCAGGACGTCCGCAACCGGCGGGTCAACGTCTGCTGGCACAACGACACCCGCCAGGGTGACATCAGGGCGCCGTTCCCCAGCGGCACGATGATCACCGCGCAGCTGCCGCTGCGGGTCGCGGGCTCGTCGGCCGGCGAGTGCCTCGTCCTCGCCGCCACCGAGGACCTGCTCACCGCGCTGCGCGAGGTCTTCCCGCTGAACCCCGTCCCCGCGCTGATGCGCGGCTGGGCCCGGGCCGACCCGCAGGCCCGGCTGCGCAGCAACGCCGCCAACATCTCCGCCGTCGTCGCCCGGCTGAGCAACGAGTGCCAGCGCCGGTACGGGCAACTGCTGCGGGCCGTGCAGGCCGCCGCACCGCACCCGCTGCTGGGGCTCGCCCTCGCCGAGCGCGAGAGCGCGGGCGTGCGGCGGGTCCTCGCCGTGTTCGACGAGGGCGTCCTCGGGCGCACCGGGGCCGACCAGGCCTCCGACGGCATGCTGCGCCACCTCGCCTTCGCCGCGGTGCTGCTGACCGGGGCCGGTGTGCTCGACCTCGACGTGGCCGCCGAGGTGCCGTGGGCGCACCGGCAGCTCACCGTGCTGGCCGAGGACCTGGGGGCGGGGCTCTCGGCCGAGCAGACCGTCATGCTGCTGCGGCTGGCCCGGGACATGGCGGAGCGCAGCCAGCTGCGGGTGGTCGCGGCCCTGCAGGAGCCGGCGGCGGGGCGGGAGGTGCTGGGCGGCAGTGCCGGGGGAGGGGTGGTGCTGGTCGAGTGCCGGCGGGATCCGGACTCGGGGTTCACGGTGCTGCGGCCGGAGACGGCGCGGGTGCCGGTCCAGGGCGGGCGCGGGGCGGCGGCCGGGGGTGCGGCCGGTTCGGCCCGGGAGGTGCCGGAAGTGGGCGCGGCGGCGGGCGGGGAGCGGTCGGCGGACGAGGCGGCCGCGGGGGCGGCGGAGGGGTCGGCGGCGCTGTCGGCAGAGCGGGAGGGGGCGGCCGGATCCCCGGCGGGCGGCGGGGAGGCTCGGACCGGCGGTGGGGCGGCGGCCCGGGATGCGGTAGACCTGGAGGGGTGAGCGAACGAGTGACGGGGCCGGCGGAGCCCACCGTGGCGGCCCTGCGGCAGCGGTTGGTGGACTTCGCGGCGGCCCGGCGGTGGGAGCCCTTCCACACCCCGAAGAACCTGGCGGCGGCGCTGAGCGTGGAGGCGGGGGAGCTGCTGGAGATCTTCCAGTGGCTGACGCCCGAGCAGGCGGCCGCGGTGATGTCCGACCCCGAACGGGCGCACCGGGTGCACGACGAGGTCGCGGACGTGCTGGCGTACCTGCTGCAGTTCTGCACGGTGGTCGGGGTGGATCCGCTGGAGGCCCTGGCGGCCAAGATCGAGCGGAACGAGCTCCGCTTCCCGGTGCCGGTGGACGGGCCCGGTGCCGGCGACGATACGACCGGCGTCAACTCGGACGTGGACGACCAACCCTTGTGAGGGACGAAAGTTATCCACAGCCCCGACTTTTCCACAGCCTTTGAGAACGTGGGTGCGCGCTCGCGCTCTTCCTCGCACGCTGTCGCCGTGACCAGCCGTCACCACTCGGACCGCCCCTCCCGGCGGCCCGGGGGAGCGGCGACAGCGAGCGGGAGGAGCGGTGGCCATGGAGGCGCTGCGACTGATCAAGACGGCCCGGCACGCCCTGGCCGAGGCCAGGCACGTACCGGACGTGCTGGCCGAGGCGCGGCAGGCCGCGCTGCTCACCGAGGCGGTGGGCGCCAGGCTGGCGGAGTCGGAGGACGAGGAGCTCACCGGGCTGGGGCAGCAGCTGTCCGAGGCCGGGGCGCACGCGGCGGTCTGCCTGGACCGCTCCGTCGTCCGGGCCGCCCTGGTGAGCGGCGGCCGGGCCGCGCGGCTCACCGACCTGGGGGACGTTGCACCGGCCCTGGGCGCGCTGGACGGGCTGCTCCAGGAGGTCGGCGAGACGTTGGTGGTGCTGGCCTGCGGGGCGGACACCGAGAGCCTCTACTGGACGTGTGTCGACGGCGTGGACGCGGTGTCGGAGTGCAAGGACCTGACCGTACGGCTGCGTGAGGCGGCGGTCAGGGCCGGGGAGACCGAGCCCGCGGCGCTCGGTGGGGCGGAGCGGGCGCCGGCGGCCGACGGGGCGCCGTTACTGGTGGTCCGGCTCGGTCCGCCGGGCGACGTCGGTCCGCCGGGCGGTGTCGGCAGTGCGGCGGGCGCCGGCGGTGCACCTCCGGGAGGCGGCGCGCCTCCGGGCGGCGTGCCCTCCGGCGGCTGCCCGCCGGACCTCGGCGGCCCGCCCGGTGCGGGCGGGCCGGCCGAGGAGGAACGGGCGGCGGGCTACCGCGTGCCCGGCGCGTCCGAGGCCTCGGAGGTGTCCGTGCCGGTCGGATAGGCGGTGGAGCCGGTGCCCCCGGGGACGGATCCCTGGAGTTCGGCGAGGTCCGCGGTGACGGAGGCGAGCAGTTCCTGCATCTGCTCCAGCAGGCTCTTGGGAGTGGCGGGTCCGGCCGAGGTGCCGTCGGCCGAGCCCGTCGGGCTGCTCGGGAACTGCGGCGTGGCAGATGGTTCGGACATGACGGGACCTCTTCGGATCGGTGGCGCGGCGTGAAGCGGCCGACGGTGGCTCGGCCGCACGGCGGGAGGTGGCAGTTGCCCGCCACCGGGGCACCCACCCCCGCCGTAGCACCCAACGAACCGCTCCGGAGGCCGTCACCCGAGCACCACCCGATGCGGTCCAACTCCGCTGTGCGGTAAGCCTCCCGGGTGAGCCGGGGTTGCCGTCGTGACGCCGTCTCGGCTAGGCGCGGGCGGAGCGTGATCAGTGAGCCGGAACCGGGCGCGGTCGAGCGCGCCCGGAGAGGAGAAGGAGGACGAACAGGGGGAGAACCCACCCCTTGCCACTCTCAACGTATAGCGCATGGGGGGTCTTGCGGCAAGGCCCCCGTGGTGGCGCACAATCGCAGGCCTCAGATCGGAGCTGATGCCATGAACAGCCGCACCACCAGCGCTTTCGACCTTCCCGCCCGCCTCGTCGCCAAGGCCGACCCGGCGCTGATCGGCGAGGACGAACGGCACTTCGCGGCCGTCGCGGAGAGCCTGGAACAGTCGATCGCCGAGCTGTCCGACCGCCTCGACGCGCTACGCCGCGCGCCGGGCGGCCTCGGCCGGGAGGCGATGGACCGGGACATCGAGGTGCACAGGCTGACCGGCCGGCTACGCGCCCTGCGCCGCTTCGGCCTGGACCTGTGCCTCGGGCGGGTCGTCCTCGCGGACGGCCCGGAGCCGGTGTACATCGGGCGGCTCGGCCTCACCGACAGCGAGGGGCGCCGGCTGCTGGTCGACTGGCGCTCGCCCGCGGCCGAGCCGTTCTTCGCCGCCACCCACGCCGACCCGATGGGCCTGGTGAGCCGGCGCCGGTACCGCTGGACCGGCGGCCGGATCGGCGACTACTGGGACGAGGTGTTCACCGCCGACGCCCTGGACGGGCACGCCGCCCTGGACGACCAGTCCGCGTTCATCGCAAGCCTGGGCGGCAACCGGTCGGCCCGGATGCGGGACGTACTGGCCACCATCCAGGCCGATCAGGACGCCGTCATCCGGGCCGGGTCCAGGGGCGCCCTGGTGGTGGACGGCGGTCCGGGCACCGGGAAGACGGTCGTCGCGCTGCACCGCTCCGCGTACCTGCTCTACTCCGACCCCCGGCTCGGCCACCGGCGCGGCGGCGTGCTGTTCGTCGGCCCGCACCAGCCCTACCTGGCGTACGTCGCCGACGTCCTGCCCAGCCTCGGTGAGGAGGGGGTGCGCACCTGCACCGTGCGGGACCTCGTCGCCGAGGGGGCGAAGGCCGGGGTCGAGCACGACCAGGAGGCGGCCCGCCTGAAGTCCTCGGTCGGCATGGTGGGGGCGATCGAACGAGCCGTCCGGTTCTACGAGGAGCCGCCCTCGGAGGGGATGGAGGTCACCACCCCCTGGGCCGACCTCTGGCTGAGCGCAGAGGACTGGGCCGACGCGTTCGGTGCGCCGGACCCGGGCACCCCGCACAACGAGGCCCGCGAGCAGATCTGGGAGGAGCTGGCCACGATCCTGATGGACAAGCTGGACGACGCCGAAGGGGTCCCGCCCGAGCCGTTCCGCCGGTCGCTGCGGCAGGACGCCGAGCTGGTCGACACGCTCGACCGGGCCTGGCCGCTGCTCGACGCGGCGGATCTGGTCGGCGACCTCTGGTCGGTGCCCGCCTACCTGCGGATGTGCGCGCCCTGGCTCGCGCCCGAGGAGGTCCGCAGGCTCCAGCGCAAGGACGCGCCCCGGGCCTGGACGGTGTCCGACCTTCCGCTGCTGGACGCGGCCCGGCAGCGGCTCGGCGATCCGGAGGCGGACCGGCGCCGCCGCCGGCGGGAGGCCGCGGTCGCCGCCGAGCGCGCCCGGATGGCCGACGTCATCGGGGACCTGCTGCAGGCCGACGACGACGGCGAGGGCGCGGTGACGATGCTGCGCGGGCGCGACCTCCAGGACACCCTGGTCGACGAGACGGCCCTGCCCGTCGGCGACCCGGAGCCGCTCGCCGGGCCGTTCGCCCACATCGTGGTGGACGAGGCCCAGGAGCTGACCGACGCGCAGTGGCAGATGCTGCTGCTGCGCTGCCCGTCCCGGAGCTTCACCATCGTCGGGGACCGGGCGCAGGCTAGACACGGGTTCACGGAGTCCTGGCAGGAACGCTTGGAGCGGATCGGGCTCGACCGGAGCACGGTGGCCTCGCTGAGCATCAACTACCGGACGCCGGAGGAGGTCATGGCCGAGGCCGAGCCGGCGATCCGGGCCGCGCTGCCGGACGCCAACGTGCCGACCTCCGTCCGCAGCAGCGGCATCCCCGTCGTGCACGGGTCGGTGACGGAGCTGGACGCCGTCCTGGACGGCTGGCTCGCCGAGCACCCCGAGGGGATCGCCTGTGTGATCGGGGCCCCCGGCTTCGCGGCGCGGCCCCGGGTGCGGTCGCTGACCCCGGAGCTGTCCAAGGGGCTCGAATTCGACCTGGTCGTCCTGGTCGACCCGGAGGCGTTCGGCGGGGGCGTCGAGGGGGCGGT
The DNA here is from genome assembly GCF_040636595.1 of Kitasatospora sp. NPDC036755. Lineage (NCBI taxonomy): Bacteria > Bacillati > Actinomycetota > Actinomycetes > Kitasatosporales > Streptomycetaceae > Kitasatospora > Kitasatospora sp. NPDC036755. Next base: position 12,862 of record NZ_JBEZUT010000103.1, on the reverse strand, counting down.
CGACCGCTACGTCGCGATGACCAGGGCGACCCAGCGGCTGGTGGTCCTCAGGAGCTCGTGAGGAGTCGGCGAAGGGAGCGGGGGAGCGGAAGGAGGGCGTGGAGGGGCTGGAACGCGCGTCGCCCGGGCGGGTGACGCAGGTGTCGGCGGACGGCGTGAGGAGGCCAGACTGGGGCGATGGACGAGGAGGAACCGCTGGCGTCGTGGGCGGCCAGGCGGGAGCAACGGCTGAGGCCCGTCGGGCAGTTGAGGGCCGTACGGCTCACCGGCGGACGGCCGGGCGGCGCCCATGTGGCGCCGGGCGAACCGAGGTTGATCGTGCGCTGGGACGGCTACCAGTGGCTGCCGGAGACGGTGGCGGCGGACTACGCCACCGCCCAGCGGATCCTGCACGGGACCGAGGGCGCGGGCGCGCCGCGGCCCGGGCGCCCGAACCGGCGGCCGAGGAAGGCACCGGGGCGCCACCGCAAGCCCTGAGGTCCGAGCGGACCCGAACCGCGTGGAACCCCGGGCCGGGCCAGGGCCAAGGTGGAACCCCGGGCCACGGAACCCCGGGCCACGGAACCCCGGGCCGCTCGGAACCCCGAGCGGCTCGGAACCCCGGGCCGTGCGGAATCCCGGGCCACGGCGTCGGGCCCCGGGAAACGGCCGGGGCCCGGCGCCACCCGGCACCGGACCCCGGTCGTCACTGCCCGCAGGTCAGTTGTGGGCGTGCAGGTCGGCGTTCAGGCCGCCCCAGGAGCCGGAGCGGGCGATGACCTCGACCGCGCCGCTCTGCGAGTTGCGGCGGAACAGCAGGTTGTCCTGGCCGGACAGCTCGACGGCCTTGGCCACCGTGCCGTCCGGGGTGGTGACCCGGGTGCCGGCGGTCACGTACAGGCCGGCCTCGACCACGCAGTCGCTGCCGAGCGAGATGCCGATGCCCGCGTTGGCGCCGAGCAGGCAGCGCTCGCCGACCGAGACGACCTGCTTGCCGCCGCCGGACAGGGTGCCCATGATCGAGGCGCCGCCGCCGATGTCGCTGTGGTCGCCGACCACGACGCCCGCGCTGATCCGGCCCTCGACCATGGAGGTGCCCAGCGTGCCGGCGTTGAAGTTGACGAAGCCCTCGTGCATCACGGTGGTGCCGGCGGCCAGGTGCGCGCCGAGCCGGACGCGGTCGGCGTGGGCGATGCGCACACCGGCCGGGGCGACGTAGTCGGTCATCCGCGGGAACTTGTCGATCCCGTAGACGGCCAGCTGGCCGCCCTGGGCGCGCACGGCGAGACGGGCCTGCTCGACCTTGTCCACCGGGACCGGGCCGATGCTGGTCCACGCGACGTTGGCCAGCAGGCCGAAGATCCCGTCCAGGTTCTGGCCGTGCGGCTTGACCAGGCGGTGGCTCAGCAGGTGCAGGCGCAGGTACACGTCGTGGGTGTCGAGCGGCTTCTCGTCCAGCGAGGCGATGGTGGTGCGCACGGCGACCACCTCGACGCCACGGCGGGCGTCGGCGCGCAGCGCCTCGGCGGCGCCGGCGCCGAGCTCGGCCTCGGCCTGCTCGGCGGTCAGACGGACGGTGCCGGCCGGGCCGGGCTCGGCGGCCAGCGCGGGGGCGGGGAACCAGGTGTCGAGGACGGTGCCGTCGGCGGCGATGGTGGCCAGACCGGCGGCCACGGCGCCGTTCGCCGCGGAGGTGGATTCGAGCGAGGTGGATTCAGCAGTCACACCGTGCACGTTAACCAATGCGGGGCCCCGGTGCCGAACACGCCCACCCGGCGGACGCGCCCGGCGGCGGCGCTGGTCGGCGGCCCGGGCGGCGGGAAAACCCGGTGCCCGGCGCCCGGGCGCTCGACAATACTTCAGCGGGTGTTCATGTCGATCTCCACCACCGGCAGCGCCGAGGACCCGGCCACGGACCTCGGGTTCCTGCTGCACAAGCACCCCGGCAAGGTCCAGCGGTTCGCGACGTCGCACGGTGAGGCCCACGTCTTCTACCCCGAGGCGGGGGACGAGGTCTGCACGGCGGCACTGCTGCTGGACATCGACCCGATCGCGCTGGTCCGCAAGGGCCGGGGCGACGGCAGGGGGCGCGGCGGCTCGCCCGACTTCGCGCTCGCCCAGTACGTCAACGACCGCCCGTACGCCGCGTCCTCGCTGCTCGCGGTGGCGCTGCGGACGGTGTTCCGGTCCGCGATGAAGGGCGTCTGCCCGGCCCGCCCCGAACTGCCCGGCCGCGCCCGCCCGCTGCGGATCGAGCTGCCCGCCGTGCCCGCGAACGGTGCGGGCGAGGGCGGTGGCCCGGCCCTGGTGGTCCGGCTGTTCGAGCCCTTGGGCTGGCAGGTCGAAGCGACGGCGATCCCGCTGGACGAGTCGTTCCCCGAGTGGGGCGAGTCCCGCTACGTGCGGATGGCGATCTCCTCCGGGACGGTGCGGCTGGCCGACGCGCTCCAGCAGCTGTACGTGCTGCTGCCGGCGCTGGACGGTGCCAAGCACTACTGGGTCGCCCCGGACGAGGTGGACAAGCTGCTCGCGGCCGGCCAGGGCTGGTTGGCCGCCCACCCGGAGCGCGCCCTGATCACCCGCCGCTACCTGGCCCGGCGCTGGTCGCTGACCCGGGCCGCGCTGGAGCGCCTGGAGCTGGCCCGGCTGGCGGAGGCCGACGACCGCGAGGTCGAGGAGATCGACAACGCGGTCGACGACCGGCCCGAGGAGGAGCGGGAACGGGCGGAGCCCGGGCGGCCCTCGCTCGCCGAGCAGCGCCGCGCCGCGATCCTCGCCGCCCTGCGTGCGGCCGGTGCCACTCGTGTCGCCGATCTCGGTTGCGGCCAGGGCGAGTTGCTCGGCGAGCTGCTCAAGGACGCCCGGTTCACCGGAATCCGCGGCGTGGACGTTTCCACCAGGGCACTGCGGGCGGCGAGTCGTAAGCTGGGCCTGGAGCGGTTGTCGGAGCGTCAGGCGGCCCGGGTGACGCTGGTACAGGGAGCGCTCACCTACACGGACACCCGGCTCAAGGGCTTCGACGCGGCCGTGCTGTGCGAGGTGATCGAGCACCTGGACCTGCCGCGGCTGCCCGCCCTGGAGTACGCGGTGTTCGGTGCCGCCCGGCCCAGGACGGTCGTGGTCACCACGCCGAACGCCGAGTACAACGTCCGCTGGGAGAGCCTGCCGGCGGGCACCGTCCGGCACGCCGACCACCGCTTCGAGTGGTCCCGGGCCGAGTTCCGCGCCTGGGCGGGGAAGGTCGCCGCCGCATACGGCTACACCGTGGAGCTGCGCCCGGTCGGCCCGGAGGACGAGGAGGTCGGCGCCCCGACCCAGTTGGCCCTGTTCACCGCGGCCGCGACATCCGCCACGAGCCCGCCCGCCGCGGCCGCGACACCCGCCACGGCCGCGACACCCGCCACGAGCACACCCGTCACGACCTCGCCCGCCCCACCCGTCATACCCGACACACCCGCCGCGCCCGCCACGACCACGACGCCCGAAGGAGGCGAGCCCCGATGACCGACGACACGACCGACACCCCCGGCGACGGCGAGGACCGGAACCAGAACCCGGACCAGGACCAGAACCCGGACCAGGACCGGAACCACGACCAGGACCACGCGGAGAGCGCCACCCCTCGCCGCCTCCCCGTCACCGACGTCTCCCTGGTCGTCCTGATCGGCACCAGCGGCGCGGGCAAGTCCACCTTCGCCCGCCGCCACTTCTCGCCCACCCAGGTGGTCTCCTCCGACTTCTGCCGGGGCCTGGTCGCCGACGACGAGAACGACCAGTCCGCCTCCGCGGAGGCCTTCGACGTCCTCTACTACATCGTCGGCAAGCGCCTGGCGGCCGGCCGGCTGACCGTCGTGGACGCCACGAACGTCCAGCCCGAGGCCCGCCGCCGGCTGGTCGAGATCGCCCGCGAGCACGACGTCCTGCCGATCGCGATCGTCCTGGACGTCCCGCCGGGGGTGTGCGCCGAGCGCAACCGCTCCCGTCCGGATCGTCAGCTGCCGGCCCATGTGATCCCCCGCCAGCACCGGGAGCTGCGCCGGTCCCTGCGGGGCCTGGAACGCGAGGGCTTCCGCAAGGTGCACGTCCTGCGCGGCGAGGCCGAGGTGGCGGCCGCCGGGATCGAGCTGGAGAAGCGCTACAACGACCTGCGTCACCTCGCCGGCCCGTTCGACATCGTCGGCGACATCCACGGCTGCCGCTCCGAGCTGGAGACCCTGCTGGCCCGGCTCGGCTACACCCTGACCCGGGACGCGGAGGGCCGCCCGGTGGACGCCGCCCACCCCGAGGGCCGTACCGCCGTCTTCGTCGGCGACCTGGTCGACCGCGGCCCCGACACACCCGGCGTGCTGCGCCTGGTGATGGGCATGGTGGCGGCCGGCCACGCGCTCTGCGTGCCGGGCAACCACGAGAACAAGCTCGGCCGGGCGATGGACGGCAGGAAGGTCACCGTCGCCTACGGCCTCCAGGAGTCGTTGGACCAGTTGGCGGGGGAGAGCGAGGAGTTCCGGGCCGAGGTCCGCGCGTTCATGCGCGGCCTGGTCAGCCACTACCTGCTGGACGGCGGCGCCCTGGTGGTCTGCCACGCCGGTCTGCCGGAGAAGTACCACGGCCGCAACTCCGGCCGGGTCCGCTCGCACGCGCTGTACGGGGAGTCCACGGGCGAGACCGACGAGTACGGCCTCCCGGTGCGCTACCCGTGGGCGGAGGAGTACCGCGGCCGGGCACTGGTGGTCTACGGCCACACCCCGGTGCCGACCGCGACTTTCGTCAACAACACCATCTGCCTGGACACCGGCTGCGTCTTCGGCGGCAGTCTGACCGCGCTGCGCTACCCGGAGCGCGAGCTGGTGGCCGTCGAGGCCGAGCGCGAGTGGTACGCCCCGGTGCGCCCGCTGACCACCGATGCGCCGGGCGCCCGCGAGGGCCGTCCGCTGGACCTCGCCGACGTGGCCGGACGCCGGGTCGTCGAGACCGGGCTGCACGGGCGGGTGGCGGTCCGGGAGGAGAACGCGGCCGCGGCGCTGGAGGTGATGAGCCGCTTCGCGCTGGACCCTCGGCTGCTCGCCTACCTGCCGCCGACCATGGCGCCGAGCGCCACCTCCCGCCGGGACGGCTACCTGGAGCACCCGGAGGAGGCCTTCCTCGGCTACCGGGCGGACGGCGTGCGGCACCTGGTCTGCGAGGAGAAGCACATGGGCTCGCGCGCCGTGCTGCTGGTCGCCCGCGACGGGGCCGCGCTGGAGCGCCGCTTCGGTGCGGGCGGCCCCGGAGCGATCTGGACCCGGACCGGCCGGGCCTTCCTCGCCGACGAGGAGCTGACCGGCGCCGTGCTCGACAGGGTCCGGGCGGCCGCCGAGCGTGCCGGGCTCTTCGAGGAGCTGGCCACCGACTGGCTGCTGCTGGACGCGGAGCTGATGCCCTGGTCGCTGAAGGCCGTGGAACTGCTGCGCCGTCAGTACGCGGCGGTCGGCGCGGCGGCGGGCGCCGCCCTGCCGGAGGTGCTGTCCGCGCTGGAGCGGGCGGCCGGGCGCGGTCTGGACCTGGCCGGGCTGACCGCCCGCCAGCGGCAGCGCGCGGCCGACGCGCAGGCGTTCACCGAGGCGTACCGGCGCTACTGCTGGCCGACCGAGGGCCTGTCGGGCATCCGGCTCGCGCCGTTCCAACTGCTCGCGGCCGAGGGGGCGAATCTCGCGGTGCGCCCGCACGACGAGCACCTGGCCCGGATCGACCGCCTGGTGGCCGCCGACGCGGCCCCGGCGGGCCCGGAGGGTTCGAACGGCCCTGACGGCCTCGCCGGCCTCGTCGGCGGCGCCGAGCGGAAGGAGCCGGTGCTGCACGGCACCCGCCGAATCCTGGTGGACACCGAGGACGAGGCCTCGATGGCCGCCGCCACCGCGTGGTGGGAGGAGCTGACCGGGGCGGGCGGCGAGGGCATGGTGGTCAAGCCGTTGGCCTCGATGGCCCGTACGGCGCGGGGCGAGGGCAGGCCGGGCGGTCTGGTGCAGCCCGGGGTGAAGGTGCGCGGCCGGGAGTACCTGCGGATCATCTACGGCCCGGACTACACCGAGCACCTCGACCGGTTGCGCCTGCGCGCGCTGGGCCACAAGCGTTCGCTGGCGCTGCGGGAGTACGCGCTGGGCCTGGAGGCGCTGGACCGGCTGGCGGCGGGGGAGCCGCTGTGGCGGGTGCACGAGCCCGTCTTCGCGGTGCTCGCGCTGGAGTCGGAGCCGGTCGACCCGCGCCTGTGACGGCGCCGACCCGCGTTTCGGCAGGTGGCGGCCGGCGTTTCGGCAGGTGCCGACCGGCGATCCTGACGGTGCCGACCGGCGATCCTCACCGCGCCGACCGGCGTCCGTGAGGCCGGTGCCGGGTGAGGGGAGCCCCCGCGGTCTCCCCTCACCCACCCCGCCGCTGTATAGAAATTCGGAGCATCGTATATGCTTTCGCTTTCCCCGCAGTCCCGTAACCCCAGGAGCCCGGCATGGCCTTCAACCTCCGGAACAGGCACTTCCTCAAGGAGCTCGACTTCACGCCCCAGGAGTTCCGCTTCCTGGTGGACCTCGCCGCCACGCTCAAGGCGGCGAAGTACGCGGGCACCGAGCAGCCCCGGCTGCGCGGGAAGAACATCGCGCTGATCTTCGAGAAGACCTCCACCCGCACCCGCTGTGCCTTCGAGGTGGCCGCCCACGACCAGGGTGCCACCACCACCTACCTGGACCCTTCGGGCTCGCAGATCGGCCACAAGGAGTCCATCAAGGACACCGCCCGGGTGCTCGGCCGGATGTTCGACGGCATCGAGTACCGGGGGCACGGCCAGGAGATCGTCGAGGAGCTGGCCGAGTACGCCGGCGTCCCGGTCTGGAACGGGCTGACCGACGAGTGGCACCCCACCCAGATGCTGGCCGACGTGCTCACCGTCACCGAGCACACCGCCAAGCCGCTCCCCGAGGTCGCCCTCGCCTACCTCGGTGACGCCCGCTCCAACATGGGCAACTCGCTGCTGGTCACCGGCGCGCTGCTCGGCATGGACATCCGGATCGTCGCGCCGCGCGCGCTCTGGCCCGCCGCGGAGGTGCAGGAGTCGGCGCGGGCGCTGGCCGGGACCACCGGTGCCCGGATCACCCTGACCGAGGACGTGGCCGAGGGCGTGGCCGGAGCCGACTTCCTCTACACCGACGTCTGGGTCTCGATGGGCGAGCCCAAGGAGGTCTGGGCCGAGCGGATCGAGCTGCTCAAGCCGTACCAGGTCTCCATGGACACCGTCCGGGCCACCGGCAACCCCGACGTGAAGTTCCTGCACTGCCTGCCGGCCTTCCACGACCTCGGCACGGTGGTCGGGCGGCAGATGTACAAGGCGACCGGCATGGCCGAGCTGGAATGCACCGACGAGCTGTTCGAGTCGGCGCACTCCATCGTGTTCGACCAGGCCGAGAACCGGCTGCACACCATCAAGGCGGTGCTGGTCGCCACCCTCGGCTCCTGACCCGCGCCGAGAGGCCCTTTCCGAGAGGCCCTTTCCGGGAGGACTCCCGCAGGGAAGCCCCGAACCCGGCGCCCCGAACCCGGCGCCCCGAGCCCGGCGCCCCGAGCCCGGCGCCCCGGCAGCCCCGTGTCCGGGGCCTCAGTCGTCCAGCTTGACGCAGGCCACCCGGTCGCCCGCCGCGTGCGGGGCGGCCGGGGTGCCCGCGTGCAGCACCAGCGAGCGCGCCTCGCCCGGCCGCGGCTGCCAGGCCACCGCGGTGGTGGCGCTGCCCCGGCCCTGTCCGTCGGTGCGCAGCGTCAGCCGCAGCTCGTTGCGCTCGTTGGCGTACGCCGGGTCGGTGGACGGCTGCACCGGGTCGACCTGGTCCTGGTAGTGGGGTCCGGAGGAGGCCGGGTCGGCTCCGCAGCCGCCGGTGTGCAGGTGCACCGGGAACTCGTGGTCGGGGGCGAGCCCGGTGGCCGTCAGGGTGAGTACCGTCCGTCCGGGCAGTGAGCGGTCGGTGACGATCCGGGCGTGCGAGCCGTACGGCACGAGGTCGCTCGCGTAGCTGATCGCGGCCGGCGGGACGAACGCGGTGGCCGGGTCGAAGTCGGCCTCGACGACGGAGACCGGCGAGGCGGCGGGGGCCAGCAGGGCCAGCGGCAGCAGGGCGGCGGCGAGCGGAGCGGTCATCGGGGCGGAGCCTTCCGGGGCGGGGCGTCGGTCGCCCTGCTAACGCGGCCCGGGGCCCCGAGGACACCCTCGGTCCGTGTCGGGCCGGATCCCGTGGGGGTCGCGGTGCGGGCGTGGGTGGGGGAGCGCGCACGCGTTCGGGCGCCCGGGCCGTACGGGGCGCGGGCCCGGGGTGAACCGGGGGCGAACGGCGGGGGAAACGGTGGGGGAGCAGTGCGGGGGGCCCCGCCGGCGGGGACCGCCCCCTCGCCGACCGGCGCTTCCGGTGGTGAGCTTGTGGTGGTGGCGCCGCTGTCGGCGGCCGCCGTGGTGGCCGGTGCGGTCCGTCCGGTCGGGCCGGAACGCGAGCGGTGCGGCCCGGACGACCGGCGGGCCATGGCATGCACTATGGTTTATCTCGACATCGAGATAACTGCCCCTTACGATATATCTCGACATCAAGATACTTGCCGAGAGGCGCTCGCCGGCGATGCGGGGAAGGTAAGCCTAAGTAAGGCTGACCTTACCACCGCGTGACGGCCGGATATCGCACGAAGCACCCAGAAGGAGTCAGTCGTGTCCGCGAACAGCTTCGACGCCCGCAGCTCGCTGCAGGTGGGCGACGAGTCGTACGAGATCTTCAAGCTCTCCGCCGTCGAGGGTTCCGAGCGGCTGCCGTACAGCCTCAAGGTGCTGCTGGAGAACCTGCTCCGCACGGAGGACGGCGCGAACATCACCGCCGACCACATCCGCGCCCTCGGCAACTGGGACGAGAACGCCCAGCCGAGCCAGGAGATCCAGTTCACCCCGGCCCGCGTGATCATGCAGGACTTCACCGGTGTGCCGTGCGTCGTCGACCTCGCCACCATGCGTGAGGCCGTCAAGGAGCTGGGCGGCGACCCGGCGAAGATCAACCCGCTGGCCCCGGCCGAGCTGGTCATCGACCACTCGGTCATCGCCGACAAGTTCGGCACCAAGGACGCGTTCACCCAGAACGTCGAGATCGAGTACGGCCGCAACAAGGAGCGCTACCAGTTCCTGCGCTGGGGCCAGACCGCCTTCGACGAGTTCAAGGTCGTCCCGCCGGGCACCGGCATCGTCCACCAGGTGAACATCGAGCACCTGGCCCGCACCGTCATGGTCCGCGGCGGCCAGGCCTACCCGGACACCTGCGTCGGCACCGACTCGCACACCACCATGGTCAACGGCCTGGGCGTGCTGGGCTGGGGCGTCGGCGGCATCGAGGCCGAGGCCGCGATGCTCGGCCAGCCGGTCTCCATGCTGATCCCGCGCGTCGTCGGCTTCAAGCTGACCGGCGAGCTGCCGGCCGGCACCACCGCCACCGACCTGGTGCTCACCATCACCGAGATGCTGCGCAAGCACGGTGTGGTCGGCAAGTTCGTCGAGTTCTACGGCGACGGCATCGGCTCCATCCCGCTGGCCAACCGCGCCACCATCGGCAACATGTCGCCGGAGTTCGGCTCGACCTGCGCGATCTTCCCGATCGACGCCGAGACGATCAACTACCTGAAGCTCACCGGCCGTGACGCGCAGCAGCTCGCCCTGGTCGAGGCGTACGCCAAGGAGCAGGGTCTCTGGCACAACCCGTCGCACGAGCCGGTCTACTCCGAGTACCTGGAGCTGGACGTCTCCACCGTCGTCCCGTCGATCTCCGGCCCGAAGCGCCCGCAGGACCGCGTGATCCTGGCCGAGGCCGCCGACAGGTTCGCCGAGGCGCTGCCGACCTACTCCGCCGAGGCCTCGAAGCCGACCGCCGTCACCGCCCCCGACGGCTCGTCCTACGAGATCGACAACGGCGCGGTCGTGATCGCCTCGATCACCTCCTGCACCAACACCTCCAACCCCTCCGTCATGCTGGGCGCCGCCCTGCTGGCGAAGAAGGCCGTGGAGAAGGGCCTGCACGTCAAGCCCTGGGTCAAGACCACCCTGGCGCCGGGCTCCAAGGTCGTCATGGACTACTACGAGAAGGCCGGCCTGCTCCCGTACATGGAGAAGCTGGGCTTCAACCTGGTCGGCTACGGCTGCGTCACCTGCATCGGCAACTCGGGCCCGCTGCCCGAGGAGGTCTCGGCCGCCGTCAACGAGTCCGACCTCGCGGTCGTCTCGGTGCTCTCCGGCAACCGCAACTTCGAGGGCCGGATCAACCCCGACGTCAAGATGAACTACCTGGCCTCCCCGCCGCTGGTGGTCGCCTACGCCCTCGCCGGCAACATGAACGTCGACATCACCAAGGACGCCCTGGGCCAGGACGCCGACGGCAACGACGTCTTCCTCGCCGACATCTGGCCGTCGGAGCAGGAGGTCGCGGACACCGTGGCCGGCTCCATCGACGAGGCCATGTTCGACAAGGGCTACCAGGACGTCTTCGCCGGTGACCACCGCTGGCAGTCGCTCCCGGTCCCGACCGGCAACACCTTCGAGTGGGACACCGAGTCCACCTACGTCCGCAAGCCCCCGTACTTCGAGGGCATGGCCAAGACCCCGAGCCCGGTGACCGACATCGCCGGCGCCCGCGTCCTGGCCAAGCTGGGCGACTCGGTCACCACCGACCACATCTCCCCGGCCGGCAACATCAAGCCGGGCACCCCGGCGGCTCAGTACCTGACCGCCAACGGTGTCGAGAAGCGCGACTTCAACTCCTACGGTTCCCGTCGTGGCAACCACGAGGTGATGATCCGCGGCACCTTCGCCAACATCCGCCTGCGCAACCAGATCGCGCCGGGCACCGAGGGCGGCTACACCCGCGACTTCACCCAGGCCGACGCGCCGGTGTCGTTCATCTACGACGCCTCGCAGAACTACCAGGCCGCCGGCATCCCGCTGGTCGTCCTGGCCGGCAAGGAGTACGGCTCCGGCTCGTCCCGCGACTGGGCCGCCAAGGGCACCGCGCTGCTGGGCGTCAAGGCCGTCATCGCCGAGTCGTACGAGCGCATCCACCGCTCGAACCTGATCGGCATGGGCGTCCTGCCGCTGCAGTTCCCGGAGGGCGAGAACGCCGAGTCCCTGGGCCTGACCGGCGAGGAGACCTTCTCCATCACCGGCGTGACCGAGCTCAACGAGGGCCGCACCCCGAAGACCGTCAAGGTCAAGGCGGGCGACAAGGAGTTCGACGCGGTCGTCCGCATCGACACCCCCGGTGAGGCGGACTACTACCGCAACGGCGGCATCCTGCAGTACGTGCTGCGCTCGCTGATCGGCTGAGTCCCGGCACAGGCCTGAGAGGGGCCGGACCGCACCACGCGGTCCGGCCCCTTTTGCATGCTGCGCCGGTTGCGGTCGCCCCCTTGTGCGGTGAACGGTGGATGGACTAAACCTCTGTGCCATCTGGTCCAGACCATTGATGCCGCTTCAGAGAACAGGTCCGGTATGCCCACTCGCGCCTCAGCCCTGCTCGCCGCCGCCACCGTCGCCGCGCTGCTCGCCGCCCCCGCCACCGCCAACGCCGCCGACGGACGGCACGGCCCGAAGCTGAAGGGCCAACGGGTCGGCTACTTCACCCAGTGGGGCGCCGACAGCTCCGCCAAGCGGGTCCAGGAGTCCGGCCAGGCGGCCAAGCTCACCGTCATCAACTACGCCTTCGGCAACGTCTCCGCCGAGGGCACCTGCTTCGAGAGCAACGAGGCGGGCCAGGGCGACGCCCGCAACGACTACCAGCGCCCCTTCTCCGCCGCCGAGTCGGTGGACGGCGTGGCCGACGCCCCGGGCCAGCCGCTGAAGGGCCACTTCAACCAGTTGCGCAAGCTCAAGGCGAAGAACCCCCAGCTGCGCACGGTCATCTCGCTGGGCGGCTGGACCTGGTCCAAGTACTTCTCCGACGCGGCCGCCACCGACGAGGCCCGCAAGAAGTTCGTCTCCTCCTGCATCGACCTCTACATCAAGGGCGACGTGCCGGTCCTGGCGGACTCCCCGGAGGGCGGCCGGGGCGCGGCCGCGGGCGTCTTCGACGGCATCGACATCGACTGGGAGTACCCGGGCGGCGGCGGGGACGCCGGCAACGTGGTCCGCCCCGAGGACGGCCGCAACTTCACCCTGCTGATGCAGGAGTTCCGCGACCAGCTGGACGCGCTGAGCGGCAGGAAGGGCAAGCACTACCTGCTGACCGCCGCCGTCGCCGCCAACGAGACCGTCGCCGACCGGCTCGAACTGCCGCAGCTGAGCGAGTCGATGGACTGGCTGAACGTGATGACCTACGACCTGCACGGCCCGTGGGAGGGCAAGGGCCCGGCCAACCACCAGGCCAACCTGTACTCCGACCCGACCGACCCGGACCCGCGCCGGCGCAGCGCCGACACGGCCGTCACCCACTACCAGGAGCGCGGGATGCCCTCCGAGCAGCTCGTCCTCGGCGCCCCGCTGTACGGCCACGGCTGGACCGGCGTCGCCCCCGGCAAGCGCGGCGGCCTCTTCCAGAGCGCCACCGCGTCCGCGCCCGACCACTCGTACCAGGAGATCAACGCGCTGCCGGGCAAGGTCTACCTGGACCGCGACCACGGCGCGTCCTGGAAGTACGACGGCACCACCTTCTACAGCTACGACACCGCCGAGGTGCTCACCCAGAAGGCGCAGTACACGCGCTGGAACGACCTGGCGGGCGTGATGGTCTGGTCGCTGGACGGCGACGACGCCCAGGGCAGCGCGATCCAGGGCGAGCCCTGCACCGGGTTCATCGTCCAGTTCCAGTACGGGTAACCGGGCACGAAGACCTCGGGGAAGACCACCAGTTCGGCG
>NZ_JBEZUT010000102.1:0-26247 GCF_040636595.1 Kitasatospora sp. NPDC036755 | reverse complement strand
CGGGGATAGATCCCGACGTCGGCGGCCGACCGCCCCGTCGGGGATCAGCCCCGGGCCCACTCCTGCTGCCGCGCCAGGTCCGCCTTCACCTCGGCGAGCTGGACCGCGACCGCCGAGGGGGCCGTTCCGCCGCGCCCGTCGCGGGCGGCGATGGCGCCGTGGACGCTGAGCACCGAGCGCACCTCGGGCGTCAGGTGCCCGGAGATCGCGGCGAACTGCTCGTCCGTCAGATCGGACAGCTCGATGCCCTCGACCTCGCAGACCTTGACGCAGGCGCCGGCCACCTCGTGCGCGACCCGGAACGGCACGCCCTGCTTGACCAGCCACTCGGCGATATCGGTGGCGAGCGAGAAGCCGGCCGGGGCGAGCTCCTCCAGCCGCTCCCGGTGCACGGTGAGGGTGGCCATCATCCCGGTGAACGCGGGCAGCAGCACCTCCAGCGTGTCGCAGGAGTCGAAGACGGGCTCCTTGTCCTCCTGGAGGTCCCGGTTGTAGGCGAGCGGCAGGGCCTTGAGGGTGGCCAGCAGGCCGGTCAGGTTGCCGATCAGCCGTCCGGACTTGCCGCGGGCGAGCTCGGCGATGTCCGGGTTCTTCTTCTGCGGCATGATCGAGGAGCCGGTGGAGAAGGCGTCGTGCAGCGTGATGAAGCCGAACTCCTTGGTGTTCCAGATGATCACCTCCTCCGCGATCCGGGAGAGGTTGATGCCGATCATCGCGGTCACGAAGGCGAACTCGGCGACGAAGTCGCGCGAGGCGGTGCCGTCGATGGAGTTGCCGGCCGAGCCGCCCTCGAAGCCGAGGTCGGCGGCGACGGCCTGCGGGTCGAGGCCGAGCGAGGAGCCGGCCAGCGCGCCGGAGCCGTACGGCGAGACGGCGGTGCGGGCGTCCCACTGGCGCAGCCGCTCGGCGTCCCGGCCGAGGGCCTGCACGTGCGCGAGGACGTGGTGGGCGAAGAGCACCGGCTGGGCGTGCTGGAGGTGGGTGCGGCCGGGCATCGCGGTGTCCGGGTGCGCCTCGGCGAGGCCGACCAGGGCCTGCTGGAGGTCGAGCAGCAGGCCGCCGATGGTCTTCGCGTGGTCCCGCAGGTACATCCGGAACAGGGTGGCGATCTGGTCGTTGCGCGAGCGCCCGGCCCGCAGCTTGCCGCCGAGGTCGGGGCCGAGGCGCTCCAGCAGCCCGCGCTCCAGGGCGGTGTGCACGTCCTCGTCGGCGACCGTCCCGGTGAAGGTGCCCGCCTCGACGTCGGCGAGCAGCCGGTCCAGGCCGGCCAGCATGCCGGCCAGTTCCTCGTCGGAGAGCAGCCCGGCCTTGTGCAGGACCCGGGCGTGGGCCTTGGAGCCGGCGATGTCGTACGGCGCGAGGCGCCAGTCGAAGTGGACCGAGGCCGAGAGCCTGGCCAGCGCCTCGGACGGGCCGTCGGCGAAGCGCGCGCCCCAGAGGCGGACGTCGGAGGACTGCTCGGCGGTCATCGCGGTGGCTCCTTCATGCATGTGCAGTGTATGGCATAAGTATGCACGACGACGTATGAAAAACAAACCCCGGCCGGACGGTCTCCGTCGGCCGGGGTTTCTCCGGGGATCGAGCCCCGCGAGGCGCTACTGCGCCTTCGCCTGGGCGAGTTGCATGAGGTGGTCGGCGAGCGCCTGGCCGCCGGCCGGGTCCCGGCTGATCAGCAGCACGGTGTCGTCGCCGGCGATGGTGCCGATGATCTCGAACACCTCCGCCTGGTCGATCGCCGAGGCCAGGAACTGGGCGGCGCCCGGCGGGGTGCGCAGCACCACAAGGTTGCCGGAGGCCGTCGCGGAGACCATGAGCTCGCCGGCCAGCCGGGCCATCCGGCCCTCGCTGGCCGACTCCCCCATCGGCGCGCGCGGCGTGCGGTCGCCGCCCTCGGCCGGGACGGCGTAGATCAGCGCGCCGTCCCGGTTGCGGATCTTGACCGCGCCCAGCTCGTCCAGGTCCCGGGAGAGGGTGGCCTGGGTGACCACGAGTCCGTCGTCGGCGAGCAGCTTGGCGAGCTGGCTCTGCGAGCGCACGGGCTGGCGGGTGAGCAGGTCCACGATCCGCCGGTGGCGCGCGGTGCGGGTCTGCGGGACCTGCGACGTCGGGCCGGCGGCGGACGAACCTGAGTGGGAAGCGGTCATGTGGTTATTCTCCCGGACGACGGTCAACTCGCATCGGCCGGGGCGCTCTCGCGCACCGTCCGGAGGATGCCCGGCAGCGCCGCCAGGAAGGCGTCCGCCTCCTGCTCGGTCAGCACCAGCGGCG
The DNA here is from genome assembly GCF_040636595.1 of Kitasatospora sp. NPDC036755. NCBI lineage: Bacteria > Bacillati > Actinomycetota > Actinomycetes > Kitasatosporales > Streptomycetaceae > Kitasatospora > Kitasatospora sp. NPDC036755. Next base: position 23,979 of record NZ_JBEZUT010000102.1, on the reverse strand, counting down.
GGGCCAGCCGGACGGTGTCCGGGACGGCCGCGTTGACCAGGAAGCCCGCCTCCTGCGCGGCGGCCTGGACCTTCGCCGAGACCGGCTCGGTGAGCACGATGCCGAGCAGCAGGCCCTCCCCGCGCACGTGCGAGACCAGCGGGTCGCCGAGCGCCTCGACGCCGTGCCGCAGCCGCTCGCCCAGCTTGCGGACGTGCTCCAGCAGGCCCTCGGACTCGATGGTGTCCAGCACCGCGAGCCCGGCCGCGGCGGCCACCGGGTTGCCGCCGAAGGTGGTGCCGTGCTGGCCCGGGGTGAGCAGGTCGGCGGCCGGCCCGAAGGCGAGCACCGCGCCCATCGGCAGGCCCCCGCCGAGCGCCTTGGCCAGGGTGACCACGTCCGGCTCGACGCCCTCGTACGCCTGGTGGGCGAACCAGTGGCCGGTGCGGCCGACGCCGGTCTGGATCTCGTCCAGGACCAGCAGGGTGCCGGTGGCCCGGGTGATCTCGCGGGCCGCCGTGAGGTAGCCCTCGGGCAGCGGGATCGCGCCGTTCTCGCCCTGGACCGGCTCCAGGAAGACGGCCGCGGTCTCGGTGGTGACGGCCGCGCGCAGGGCCTCGACGTCGCCGAACGGGACGTGGGTGACGTCGCCGGGCAGCGGGCGGAACGGGTCCTGCTTGGCGGGCTGGCCGGTGAGCGCGAGGGCGCCCATGGTGCGCCCGTGGAAGGCGCCCTGGAGGGCGACCAGATGGGTGCGGCCGGTCCGCCGGCTGATCTTGAAGGCGGCCTCGTTGGCCTCGGCGCCGGAGTTGCAGAAGAACACCCGGCCGCCCGGGCGGCCGTCCAGCCGCAGCAGCCGCTCGGCGAGGGCGATGGTGGGCTCGGCCATGAAGAGGTTGGAGACGTGGCCGAGGGTGGCGATCTGCCGGCTCACCGCCTCGACGACGGCCGGGTGGGCGGTGCCCAGGGCGTTGACCGCGATGCCGCCGAGCAGGTCGGTGTACTCCTTGCCGTCGGCGTCCCAGAGCTTGCTGCCCTCGCCGCGCACCAGCGGGATGCGGGGGGTGCCGTAGTTGTCGGTGAAGGAGTGCTGCCAGCGCTCGGCGAGCTGCTCGTTGTGCGTCGTGCCGGTCGTACCGGTTCCGCCAGTGGTTCCAGTGGTGCCAGTGGTGCCAGTCACGCCAGTCATGCCAGTCCCCCGGTCACGGTCGGTTCGTCGTCCGGCACGACCATCGTGCCGATGCCCTCGTCGGTGAAGATCTCCAGCAGCAGGCTGTGCTGGACCCGGCCGTCCAGGACGCGGGCGGTGCCCACACCGGAGCGGACGGCCCGCAGGCAGCCCTCCATCTTGGGGAGCATGCCGCTGGCCAGGCCGGGCAGCAGCTCCTGCAGCTCGCTCGCGGTGAGCTGGCTGATCACGTCGTCGGAGTTCGGCCAGTCCTTGTAGAGGCCCTCGACGTCGGTGAGGACGACGAGCATCTCGGCGCCGAGCGCGGCCGCGAGAGCGGAGGCGGCGGTGTCGGCGTTGATGTTGTAGACATGGCCGTCGGTGCCCCGGGCGATCGAGGAGATCACCGGGATGCGGCCGTCGGCGATCATCGCCTTCACCGCGCCGGCCTCGATGTTGACGATGTCGCCGACCAGGCCGATGTCGACCTGCTCGCCGTCCACCACCGCGTAGCGCTTGACCGCCGTCATGGTGTGGGCGTCCTCGCCGGTCATGCCGACCGCGAACGGGCCGTGCTCGTTGAGCAGGCCGACCAGTTCGCGCTGCACCTGGCCGGCCAGCACCATCCGGACCACGTCCATGATCTCCGGGGTGGTGACCCGCAGGCCGTTGGTGAAGCTCGACTCCAGGCCCAGCTTCTCCAGTTGGGCGCTGATCTGCGGGCCGCCGCCGTGCACCACGACGGGGTGCAGGCCGGCGTAGCGCAGGAAGACGACGTCCTGGGCGAAGGCGGCCTTGAGGCTCTCGTCCACCATGGCGTTGCCGCCGAACTTGATCACGACGGTCTTGCCGTGGAAGCGCTCCAGCCACGGCAGCGCCTCGATCAGCGTCATGGCCTTGGGCAACGCGGTGTTGTTGCGGGCCTGTTCGCCCTTGGGTGCGATCTGCACGGGATTCCCTCGTCGATGGGGGTCCCCCGGCCGCAGGCCGGGGGGGGTGTCGCGGATCGGATGGCGCGGATCCGACATCGCGGATCGGGTGTCGCGGATCGGGGTTTCGCCGCTCGGGGTGCCGCGGACGAAGCGGCGCCGATCAGGTCGAGTAGGCGCTGTTCTCGTGGACGTAGTCGGCCGTCAGGTCGTTGGTCCACAGCGTGGCGCCCGCCGTACCGGCGTTGAGGTGCGCGGTGATGACGACCTCACGGCCCTTCATGTCCACCAGGTCGCGGTCCTCGCCCACGCCGCCGGACTTGCAGACCCAGACACCGTTGATGGCGACGTCCAGCTCGTCCGGGTCGAAGGCGGCGGAGGTGGTGCCGATCGCGGCCAGCACTCGGCCCCAGTTGGGGTCCTCGCCGTGGATGGCGCACTTGAGCAGGTTGTTGCGGCTGATCGTCCGGGCGACCTCGACCGCCTCGTCCTCGTCGGCCGCGCCGGTGACGTCGATCCGGATCTCCTTGCTCGCGCCCTCCGCGTCGCCGATCAACTGGCGGGCCAGGTCGGCGCTGACCGTGCGGACGGCCTCCGCGAACTCGGCCTGCTCCGGGGCGATGCCGGAGGCGGCGGAGGCGAGCAGCAGCACGGTGTCGTTGGTCGACATGCAGCCGTCGGAGTCGATCCGGTCGAAGGTGGTGCGGGTGGCGCCGCGCAGCGCGGCGTCCAGGGCGGCGCTGTCCAGGTCGGCGTCGGTGGTGAGGACGACCAGCATGGTGGCGAGGCTCGGGGCGAGCATGCCCGCGCCCTTGGCCATGCCGCCGACCGTCCAGCCGGCCGGGCTGGTGTACTCGGCGGTCTTGTGCACGGTGTCGGTGGTCTTGATGGCGATCGCGGCGGCCTCGCCGCCGTCCTCGCCGAGCTCGCCCGCGGCCAGGGCGACCCCGGGCAGCAGGATGTCCATCGGCAGCCGTACGCCGATCAGGCCGGTGGAGGCGACGGCGACCTCGCCCGCGTTCAGGCCCAGCTCGGCGGCGACCTTCTCCGCGGTGGCGTGGGTGTCCTGGAAGCCGAGCGGGCCGGTGCAGGCGTTGGCACCACCGGAGTTGAGGACGACGGCGGAGACCCGGCCGCCCTTGAGGACCTGCTCGGACCAGAGCACCGGCGCGGCCTTGACCCGGTTGGCGGTGAAGACGCCGGCCGCGGCGAGCGCGGGGCCGTCGTTGACCACCAGGGCGAGGTCGGGGGTGCCGGAGGCCTTGATGCCCGCGGTCACACCGGCGGCCCGGAAGCCCTTGGCGGCGGTCACTCCGACGTTCGTGCTCTTGCTCACGGTGCGACTCCGTTCACGGGAAGGCCGAGCTCCTCGGGAAGTCCGAGGGCGAGGTTCATGCTCTGCACCGCGCCGCCGGCGGTGCCCTTGACCAGGTTGTCGATCGCGCTGATCGCGATGATCCGCCCGGCGGCGGCGTCCAGGGCGACCTGGACCAGAGCGGTGTTGGCGCCGTAGACGCTGCTGGTCTGCGGCCACTGGCCCTCGGGCAGCAGGTGGACGAAGGGCTCGTCCGCGAACGCCTCGGTGTAGGCGGCGCGCAGGCTCTGGGCCGTCACCCCCGGCCGGGCCTTGGCCGAGCAGGTGGCGAGGATGCCGCGCGGCATCGGGACGAGGGTGGGGGTGAAGGAGACGGTGACCGGCTCGCCGGCGAGCGGGCTGAGGTTCTGCGCCATCTCCGGAGTGTGCCGGTGGACGCCGCCGACGCCGTACGGGCTGACGTTGCCCATCACCTCGCTGCCCAGCAGGTGCGGCTTGGCGGCCTTGCCGGCGCCGGAGGTGCCGGAGGCGGCGACCACCACGGCCTCCGGCTCGGCGAGCCGCGCGGCGTACGCGGGGAACAGCGCCAGGGAGACGGCCGTCGGGTAGCAGCCGGGTACGGCGATCCGGTTGCTGCCCTTCAGCGCGGCGCGGTGGCCGGGGAGTTCGGGTAGGCCGTAGGGCCAGGTGCCGGCGTGCGCGGAGCCGTAGAACTGCTCCCAGTCGGTGGCCGCCTTGAGCCGGAAGTCGGCGCCGCAGTCGATGACCAGGACGTTCGGGCCGAGTTCCTCGGCGACGGCGGCGGACTGGCCGTGCGGCAGCGCCAGGAACACCACGTCGTGGTCGGCCAGCACCTCGGGGGTGGTGGGCTGGAGGACGCGGTCGGCGAGCGGGAGCAGGTGCGGCTGGAGCTCGCCCAGTCTGGTCCCCGCGTTCGAGCCGCCGGTCAGCGCCCCGATCTCCATCTCCGGGTGGCCGAGCAGCAGGCGCAGCACCTCACCGCCCGCGTAACCGCTCGCGCCGGCGACGGCGACTCGCAATGCCATGGCGTTCCTCCTTCGTCTTGGCATGAATATACGCGTGAAGGAAAAGTCATGCAAGGAGTTTGCGCCGGAACCCCGGTCGGACGAGCCGTGCCGGTCAGCGCTTGACGGCCCGCAGCACCACGAACTTGGGGTTCCCGGCGACGAGTTGGCAGTTGCCGAAGAGACGGCGCAGCTTGACGTGGTAGCCGAGGTGGCGGTTGCCGACCACCCAGAGTTCCCCGCCGGGCCGCAGCGCCCGCTTGGCGCCGGTGAACATCCGCCAGGAGGTGGCGTCGGTGGTGGCCTGGTGGGAGTGGAACGGCGGGTTGTTGAGCACCAGGTCCACCGAACCGGCCGCGACCACGTCCGCGGCCAGGGCGTCGGCGGCCAGGAACTCGGCCGGGGCGTCCGGACCCAGGTTGGCGCGGAAGGTCTCCTCGGCGGAGGCCACCGCCTGGTGCGACTCGTCCACGAACACCAGCTCGGCGCCGGGCCCGGCCAGCGCGGCGGCCGTACCGACCACGCCGTTGCCGCAGCCGAGGTCCACCACCCGGGCGCCGGGGGCCGGGACGGGCAGGTGGGCGAGCAGGAAGCGGGTGCCGATGTCGAGCCGGTCCGCGCAGAAGGTGCCCGCGTGGTTGACGACGGTCCGGCCGGAGACCGGGCCGACGTCCGGGGGCAGCGCGTAGCGGTGCGGCCACGGATTGGGGCCGGGGTCGAGCGACCGGTCCGGGGTGCAGAGGATCAGCCGGGCCTTGCGGACGGCCAGCGAGGTGCGGGTGGGGCCGAGGATCCGCTCGAAGAGCCGGAGCGTGGAGGTGTGGATCTCGGTGACCATGCCGGTGCCGATCACCACGGTGCCCTCGTGGACGGCGGGGGCGAGCCGGTGCAGCTGGTCCTCCAGCAGGGCCAGGCTCTTGGGGACGCGCACCAGCAGGACGTCGATCCGCTCCGGCGGGGCGTCCTGGGTGGTGAGAAGCCGGACCCCGTCGACGGCGGCGCCGGCCCGGGCCAGGTTGGCCAGGGTGGCCTGCCGGCCGAGGTGGGAGTCGCTGATCTGGACCGGCCGGTACTCGGCGAGCGCGGTGGTGAGCGCGCCCCAGCGGTCGCCGAGGACGACGACCGTGCGGCCGGCCGGATCCGTCGCGGCGCCGGCCGCGCTGTCGGCCTCGCCCGCGAGGTGTCGCAGCAGGTAGTCGTCGGCGGCGTCCCAGGCCCGCAGCCGCTCGCGCGGGTCCACGGGGAAGCGGGTGAGCTCGAAGGTGCCCCACGGGGTGGCGAAGGAGGTGTCCGGCGGGGTCGCGGCGGGCGTGGTCTGGGGATTCATCGTGTTCTCAGGCTATCCGACGGCTCCCGGCGGCGGTTACGGACGGATACTGGAAGAGCCCGACCGAGAGGGGTGAGGGCGATGGAGTGGAAACTCGAAGTCGTGGTGGTCCCGGTGTCAGACGTGGACCGCTCGAAGCTCTTCTACGAGGAGCAGGCCGGGTTCACCGTCGACCATGACACCCTGCTGCGGGACGGGACCCGGGTCGTCCAGCTGACGCCCCCCGGCTCGCCCTGCTCCATCGTCGTGGGCACGGGGGTGATCGACGCCCCGCCCGGCTCGGTCAAGGGCCTCCAACTGGTGGTGCCCGACATCGAGAGGGCGCACGCCGAACTGCGGGCGCGGGGCGTACAGGTCAGCCCGGTCCAGCACTTCGTGGCGGGCGGCCGGGTGGACGGGCACGGCGAGGCGTGGAACAACTTCGTGTTCTTCAACGACCCGGACGGGAACGGCTGGGCGGTCCAGGAGGCGCCGCGCGCCGCGTAGCGCGGACCGCCCTCCCCGGCCTTGGGTAGGCTCCGAGGATGGCTGAACACGAGGGAAGCGTGCGGGTGGACAGCTGGATCTGGTCGGTCCGGCTGGTCAAGACGCGCGCGCTGGCGGCGGCCGCCTGCCGGGCCGGGCACGTCAAGGTGAACGGCGAGCGGGCCAAGCCCGCCCAGGCGCTCAAGCCCGGGGACGAGGTGCGGGTCCGCGAGGAGGGCCACGAACGGGTCGTGGTGGTGCGGCAGCTGATCCGCAAGCGGGTCGGCGCCGTCGCCGCCGCGGAGTGCCTGGTCGACAACAGCCCGCCGCGGCCGCCGCGCGAGTTCGTCGCGGCGGCCGGGACCCGGGACCGCGGGGCCGGGCGGCCGACCAAGCGGGAGCGCCGCGAGCTGGACCAGCTGCGCGGCCACTGAGAGCCGCCGGCCCGTTACGCGTCCGCGGTGGCGAGCACCTTGGCGAGGAACTCGCCGAGGTGCTGCACCGTGCGGTCGATCTGCAGCTCCACCGGCAGCGACTCGTTGGGCCGGGTGACCAGCGTGGACTTCTTCAGCCCGCGCAGGTACAGCGAGCAGGCGAGGTCGGCGCAGATGTACGTGCCGACCGTGTTGCCCTCGCGCCCGGCCGCGCCGGCCCGGCGGGCGGCCAGCAGCGCGACCCCCGACCCGGCGTGCGCGGTGACGCACAGCGAGCACACGTTGGTCTTGGTCAGGCTGCGCCGGATCACCGGCGAGCGCAGCGTCACGCCGACGAGCTCCCCCTCGTACGGGGCCACCAGGTACGCCCGGTCGGGCGCGCCCTGGTCCCGCCAGCCGAGGAAGTCCAGGTGCTCCCAGGGCAGTTCGGCCAGACCCCGGGGCAGGTTGAGCCGGCGGGCCTCGCCCTTGGAGCAGTTGACGAAGGACGCGCGGATCTCGTTCTCACTCAGGGGTTCCATGCCGCGGAAGCTAGCACCGGCCCGCCCGCCGTGTCGCGTGGATTTCACCCGGTCCGTACCGGATGGGCGGCCTGGAGGGCGAGCCGGCGCGGGGCGTCCTCGCCGATCCGGGTGAGCAGGTCGTCCAGGGCGAGGAAGGCCTCCCAGCGCTCCCGTCCGCCGGCGGCGGCGAGGCGGTCGACCACCAGGTCCTCCAGGTCCTGGACCCGCTTGTTCTTCCACGCCTTGTCGGCCAGGCTGACCAGCAGTGACTCGACGGTGACGCCGGGTCCGCCCCAGCTCGCGTGGGAGCGGGCGAAGCCGGCGAGGCGCTCGGGGACGCCGTGGGCGAGCAGCAGGGCGTGGCCGGCGGGCTCGTGCAGGGAGCCGGGGGCGGAGAGCTCCTCGGGGTGGACGGTCTTGCCGATGTCGTGGGTGGCGGCGCCGTACAGGACGGCCTCGCGGTCGAAGGCCAGGCCCTCGCGGGCGCAGAATCCGGCGATCTCCCCGGCCACCTCGTGCACCAGCGCGAGGTGGGCGACCAGGCGGGGCGGGGCGTCCAGGGCGTGCAGCAGGGCGGCGACGTCGGCGGGCAGCGGCGGCAGGGCGGTGGTGGTCACGCCGCAGGGTAGCCGAGGCACTGAGGGCCTGTCAGTGGTGGTCCGTAGGCTGCGACGGTCCGGTCCCGGCGCAGGAGGGAGGCGCCGGGGCCGGACCGGACGGCGGGAGGGAACAGCGGGCCGGGGGCTACTTCTTGAAGGCGACGCCGGCGTACGCCGAGACGTCCTGCCAGCCCTCGGGGAGTTCGGTGGTGGGCACGTGGCCCGCGGCCGGGCGCCAGAGCGGGAGCTGGACGAGCCCGGGCCCGGCGAACTCGAAGTCGCCGAAGAAGGGTTCGACACCGGCGCGCGGGCGCAGGACGAGCGGGGCGCTGGCGCTGCGGTAGACGCGGGTGCCCTCGGCGGCGCTCTCGCGGGAGGCGAAGTCGGGGCTGCCGTGGGAGAGGATCAGCGCGCTGCCAGGGGCGAGCGCGTCGCGCAGCGTCCGGACGATGCGCTGCGCGCCGTCCTCGTCGCGGATGAAGTGCAGGACGGCGACCAGCATCAGCGCGACCGGCCGGGAGAGGTCGACGGCGCCGGCCAGCCCGGGGTGGTCGAGGATCGAGGCCGGGTCGCGCAGGTCGGCCTCGATCACCGAGGTGTGCCCGGCGGGGTGGCTCGCCAGCAGGGCGCGGGCGTGGGTGGCGACGATCGGGTCGTTGTCCACGTACACCACCCGGGCCTCCGGGGCGACCCGCTGGGCGACCTCGCTGGTGGAGCCGACGGCCGGGATGCCGGTGCCGATGTCGACGAACTGGCGCACGCCGCGGCTCGCGACGAACTCCACGGCGCGGCCGAGGAACTGCCGGTTGGTGCGCGCCAGCAGCGGCAGCGCGGGGTAGGCGGATATCGCGGCCTGGGCGGCCTTGCGGTCGGCCTCGAAGTTGTCCTTGCCACCGAGGTAGTAGTCGTACATCCGGGCGGTGTGCGGGACGCCGGTGTCCAGCTCGCTCGGCGGCTGCCAGTCGTCGGCTCTGGCCCAGTCCCAGTCGGTGTCGACGCTCCGGCCGCCCGTCGTGCTGTCCTCGTACATCCTGTCCGCCCCCAATGCGCACTGCCGGAAGTTCGGCTACCGCCCGTCTACACGCGGTGCGCGGTGATCGTATCCAAGGACACGCCGAGGAAACAGCGGGAGTTCAGGTTTACGCAACAGTCGGTGACCGATTGTGTGCACGTCAAGGTCGGTCCGGGCCGCTCCGCCCGGATCGCCCGCCGGTGCGGTCCTCTCTATGCTGGCTGCCGATGACTGTCGACCGCCGCGCCGTGCTGCGCACCACCGCCCGACTCGCCGCCCTCGCCGCCACCGGCGGTCTGCTCACCGCCTGCGGCACCGGAACGCTCCGCCGGGCCGACCCGGGGGCGCTCGCCGCGCACCCCGGCACCGTGGACCCGCTGCACACCACCGACCCGGCCTGGAGCGGCGGCGAGGGCCCGGCCTCCGCCGTGCCCGCCGCCCCGGCGGGACCCCGGCCGGACGAGGAGCCGACCCCCGCGGCGGCCGCCGTCACCCCGCCGGCCCCGCCCGTCCTGCCGCCGCTCGCGCCCGGCACCCCGGCCGAGGTCGCGTACGGGCCGCGCACCGGGAAGAACGTGGCGCTCACCGTCCACGGCAGCGGCGACCCGAAGCTGGCCACGGCCCTGCTGGAGGCCGCCGAGCAGCGCGGCGCCATGCTGACCGTGATGGTCGTCGGCAGCTGGCTCGACCAGCAGCCGCAGATGGCCCGGCGGATCCTGGACGGCGGCCACGAGCTGGGCAACCACACCCAGAACCACCTCAACATCTCGGCCATGACCCCGGACCAGGCACGCGCCGAGATCGCCCAGTGCGCGGAGCGCCTGCAGCGGCTCACCGGCTCGATCGGCCGCTGGTTCCGCCCCTCCGCCGCCCAGTACGCCACGCCGATGGTGCGCGAGCAGGCCAAGGCGGTCGGGTACGAGCACGTGCTGTCCTTCGACGTCGACCCGCGCGACTACAACGACCCCTCGGCCGCCGAGCTGCAGCGCCGGGTGCTGAACTCGGTGCGCGGCGGCTCGGTGGTGGCGCTGCACATGGGGCACCAGTGCACGGTGGACGCGCTGCCCGCCATCCTGGACGGTCTGGCCAAGGCCGGGCTCAAGCCGGTGACCGCCAGCCGGCTCTGCGCCTGAGCGCCGGCCCGCGAACCCCCGGTCAGACCATCGGGTCGTCGTCCTTGTACGGGCGCAGCCGCAGCGTACGGGCGTCCGCGGCCCGGATCGCCTCGGCCCGGTTGACCAGCTCCTCCAGGTCGTCCCGGCCCGCGTGGACGAACCTCCCGTGCAGCCCGTCGAAGCGGCCGCGGGCGGCGTCCACGGTGACGGCGACCATGTACGGGATGGAGCCCCAGTCCGTGGTGTCCCGGAACATAGGCATCCCGGCCGTCATGTCGGTGGCCACCGCGCCCGGGCTGATGTCGAGGACCACGACGCCGTTGCGGGCGAGCGAGTCCGCCATGTTGTCGGAGAGCTGGAGCAGCGCGCCCTTGGAGGTGGCGTACGCGGTGTAGTTGCCGTCCGGGCGCAGCGCGAAGCCGGAGTTGAGGTTGACCACCCGGCCGCGCCGGCGGGCGACCATGCCGGGCAGCACGCAGCGCAGCAGGTTGTAGGGGCCGCGCAGGTTGGTCTCGATCACCTGCCACCACTGGTTGGCGTCGGTCTCCCAGAGCGGCACCTCGGCGCGGTCGACCAGTCCGGCGTTGTTGATCAGCAGGTCGATCGGCCCGAGGTCGCGCTCGACCACCCGGACCGCCTCGCGCACCGAGCCGGGGCGGGTGACGTCGGCGGTCACGGCGACGCCCCGGGAGCCGCGTTTGACGCACTCCTTGAGGGTGTCGGTCAGCGTCTCGTGGGTGCGGCCGACCAGGCCGACGGACATCCCCTCGGCGGCCAGGCCGATGGCGAGCTCCCGGCCGATGCCCCGGCCCGCGCCGGTGATCAGGGCTACCTGTCCTGCGAGCGATCCCGTCGACACGCTGTGCTCCCTTCACGCCCCCGGTCCGGTCCGCTGCACCCCCGGCCCCCGTCTGCGGCATTCTGTCGGCCGCCGGGCGCGGAGGGCCCCGGGCACACGGAGCCGGGGTCGCCGCCTCACTCGTTCGGGTGAGTCCAGGCGGTGGCACCCTGCCGGGGAGGGGGTGACCTACTGGCCGGTACGGAGTAGTAACGTCGTCGGGGCGGTGACCGGTGCACCCATTCCGGCACACCGGCCCGTCGTCCAGCAGCTCGCTGGGCCACCCGTAGCTGGGCGACCCCCAGCACCGTCGAAGGGCAACTGAGTGAGTGACATCGCGCGCGTCGGAGTGATCGGCTGCGGCCTGATGGGGTCGGGCATCGCCGAGGTCTTCGCCCGGGCCGGGCTGGACGTCCTGGTGTCGGAGGCCAGCGGCGAGGCTCTGGAGTTCGGCCGCACCCGGCTGACCAACTCCCTGGACACGGCGGTCAAGCGGGGCAAGCTGACCCCCGAGCAGCGGGACGAGGCGCTGGCCCGGCTGTCGTTCACCGTCGAGCTGTCCGACTTCGCCGACCGCGACCTGGTGGTCGAGGCGGTCGCCGAGCGCGAGGACATCAAGGTCAAGATCTTCGAGACCCTGGACCGGGTGGTCGAGCGCCGTGACGCGATCCTCGCGTCCAACACCTCCTCGATCCCGATCGTGAAGCTGGCCGCCGCCACCAGCCGCCCGGAGCAGGTGATCGGCCTGCACTTCTTCAACCCGGCGCCGGTGCAGAAGCTGGTCGAGGTCATCCCGACCCTCACCACCTCGGCGACCACCACCGAGCGGGTCGAGGCCTTCGCCTCCCAGGTGCTCGCCAAGGAGCCGATCCGCGCCCGCGACCGGGCCGGCTTCGTGGTCAACGCGCTGCTGGTGCCGTACCTGCTGTCCGCGGTGCGGATGTTCGAGTCGGGTGTGGCCACCGCCTCCGACATCGACAAGGGCATGGAGGCCGGCTGCGCCCACCCGATGGGCCCGCTGCGGCTGTGCGACCTGATCGGCCTGGACACCATCGTCTCGATCGCCGAGTCGATGTACGACGAGTACAAGGAGCCGCTGTACGCCGCTCCCCCACTGCTCTCCCGGATGGTCGACGCGGGCCTGCTGGGCCGCAAGTCGGGCCGCGGCTTCTACGACTACACCGCGAGCGCCTGACCCGGCCGGGGCGTCCGAACGGCGGCGTCCGAACGTGACGCCGGACGGCGGCGCCCCGGACCGCGACGCCGGACGCGGGGGCCCGGCGGCTGTGATCCGGCCGCCGGGCCCCCGCCGTCCGCCGGTGCGTCAGCTGTTGATCGTGTAGCTGTCGCCGTAGACCTTCCACTTCAGCGGCGGGTTGAGGTCGAAGTTCTTGGCGTTCAGGAAGACCAGCTGCTCGGTGTCGACCCGGCTGGTGTCCGAGTGCGCCTCCTCCTTCTTCATGACCACCTTGCGGGCGTCCAGGAAGGCCTTGAGGTAGGTGGCCTCGTCGCCGCCCTGGGCGGGGGTCTTGGCCTTCTTCAGGGCGGCGGCGCGGATGCCGCCGAAGCTGTCGGAGCTGGTGCCCGGGCCGTGCATGACGATGGCGTCGTAGTAGGCGAACTGGCCGAGCGCGCGCAGGCCGTCGCTCTTGGCCTGGTTGACGGCCGGGTTGAAGTACACCCGGTCGCGCTCGTCGTTCTGGGCCTGCTGGAAGACGCCGTCCTTGGCCGCGGTGGCCCAGTCCTTCTCGAACGCGGAGCCGAGGCCCGCGTGCGAGTCGCTGCCGTTGACCTTCTTCAGGGCCGGCAGGTACTTGGCCAGGACGTTGCCGGGCTTGAGGTCGGTGTAGTGCTGGACCAGCTCCAGCATGTCGCCGGTGCCGGAACAGAAGCCGATGATCCCGGCGGTGTAGCCGCGGCCGTCCTTGATGTCCTCGATGTACTTGTACTGGGCCTTCCAGTCCAGCGACGAGTTCTCCGCGCTGGACACCAGCTGCATCGCGATGTCCTTCTTGTGCGGGTCGTCCAGCCCGACCCCCTTGAGCTGGACGGCGGCGGCCCGCGCCGGGGCCGCCTGGGCCGCCGCGGTGGCCGCAACCGTGAGGGGCGCGGCCACCAGGGCGGCGGCGAGGGCGATGCGGAGGGCACGACGGGGCTGAGGGCGCATGGGAGCTCCGATTCCTCGTGGGTTAGGAAACTTTCCTAACAAGAAGAAGGAAAGCCCCGAACCCGCGCTCCCGCAAGGGTTTTGACACAACCGCTTCAAGCCATCCTGGAAACCGCAGGTCGCGGCGGCGCACGGGACAGCTCCGGACGCCCGGTCAGAACGCCCGGCGCCGCACCCACCAGACCGCCGCCGCGCAGGCCGCGACGCCCAGCGCCGCCATCCAGCCGAGCTCGATGAACTGGAACTGCCAGAAGCGGTCCGCCGGCTGGTACATCTCGTGGGCGGTGTAGCCGCCGTCCCGAAGCAGGGACTGGAGCCGGCCGTAGTCGCCGAGCCCGTAGAACGAGCCCGTGGTGATCCGGTTCCCGGCCGGGTCCGAGAACCAGACCTCGCCGATCCAGCGGTCGTCGACCGCCATCGCCCGCATCGAGTGCGCCGCCGCCTCCAGCGGCTGCCGGTAGTGGAACCGGAGGGACTCGGCGACCACCGGCAGCGCCACCGAGACGGCCAACCCGACGCCCACCGCGGCCACCGTGCGGCGCAGCACCGCGCCGGCCAGCGCGGCCGCGCCGAAGGTCAGCAGGACCCGGCCGACCAGCGCCGGCCAGGTCTGCTCGAAGATGCTCGGGCTGAACCGGCCGTCCAGGAGCAGCAGCGGGGCGCTCCACCAGCGCAGCAGCAGGCCGACCAGCAGGGCGACGACCACCAGCACCCCGCCGGTCAGCACCAGCGAGCCGGCCGTCCAGCGCGCGCGACCGGCCCCCTGGGTCCACACGAAGCGGACCGTCCCCTGCTCGAACTCCCGTGCCAGCAGAGGGCCGCCGACGAAGGCGCCGAAGCTGCCGCCGAGCACCTGGAGCACCATGACGACGGGCTGCATCGAGGTGCCGTAGCCGTGCAGGAACTGCTTGAGCCGCTCGTGACAGGCGTCGGCGCCCCGGTCGCAGACGGCGGCACCGGTCCGGTCCAGGCCGTCGTGCACGTACCAGCCGTGGACCAGCAGCGCGAGCGCGAGCGCGGCCGTCACCACCAGCAGGGTCAGCAGCGCCGGCCGGTGGCGCAGCCCGGCAGCCCGCAGCACGGCGGAGCGGGGCGGCGCGAGGGTCGTGGAGCTCACGGCAGCAGCACCTTCTCGTTCGGGCGGACGGCCCCGCGCGGGCCGGGGAGGGCGGAGGCGGTCGGCTCGCGCAGGTAGGCGAGCACCAACTCGGCCAGTCCGACGCGCTGTTGACGCCAGCTGTCGGGGGCCGGGGCGTCCACGCCGCCGGTGCGCACCAGGAGGTGGGACTGGGCGCCGGCCCGGCGGTCGCGGACCACCGGCAGCCGACCGGCGAGCCCCTCGGCCTCGGCGGTCGGGCCGGTGAGCATCCGGTGCCCGGCCAGCAGGTCGTCCACCTCCCCCGCCATCTGGACCCGCCCGCCGCCGAGCACCACCAGGTAGTCGCAGCTCTGCTCCAGCTCGCTGACGGCGTGCGAGGAGAACACCGCCGAGAGCCCGTCCTCGACCACCGCGGTCAGCAGCACGGCCATGAAGTCGTGCCGCGCGAGCGGGTCGAGGGCGGCCAACGGCTCGTCCAGCAGCAGGAGTTCGGGGCGCTTGGCGAGCGCGAGAGCCAGCGACACCTGGGCCTGCTGGCCGCCGGAGAGCCGACCGTACCTGCGGTCCAGCGGGATGCCGAGGCCGTCCAGGTGGGTGCGGGCCCGGGCCTCGTCCCAGCGGCGGTTGAGGTGGCGGCCCATCGCCAGCAGGTCGCGCACCGGCAGGCCGGGGTAGAGCGCGGCGTTCTGGGCGACGAAGCCGATCCGGTCCAAGGCCCGCGGGGAGCCGGGCAGTTGGTCGCCCAGGACGGTCAGCGCGCCCTCGCTGGGCAGGGTCAGCCCGGCGGCCAGGCTGAGCAGCGTGGTCTTGCCCGCGCCGTTCGGGCCGACCAGGGCCACCACGTGGCCGGCGGGCAGGGCGAGCCGGCAGTCCCTCAGGGCCCAGGAGCGGCGGTAGCGCTTGCCGAGCCCGGCGCAGTCGATCACCGTGTCCGCGGCCATCAGGCCACCACCCCTTCCCGGCCTTCACGCAGGTCGCGCAGCGCGTCCTCGAACACCGCGGCCATCCCCTCCTCGTCCAGCCCGGCGGTCCGCGCCGAGCGCATCCAGTCCAGCAGCCCCCGGCGCAGCGCGGCCCGTTCGCGCAGCGGCACCACCCCGGGGGGCAGGCCCCGCACGAAAGTGCCCTGGCCCCGGCGGCCGGCGGCGAGGCCGCGGTGTTCCAGCTCGCGGTACGCCTTGAGCACCGTGTTCGGGTTGATCGCCAGGCCGGCCACCACCTCGCGCACCCGGGGCAGCCGGTCCCCCTCGGTCAACCAGCCCATCCGCAGCGCCTGTTCGACCTGCTGCACGAGCTGCAGGTAGGTCGGGACACCGGAGGCCGGGTCCAGGCGGAACTCGATCGGGGAGGGCTGGTCGGCATCTTTATCTACTTCCATAGGTAAAGAGATAAACGACGGACTGACGAGCCGTCAAGCCGGAAAGGGGAACGGGAAACGGAAGAGGGCCCCGCCCCGGACTCGTGGTCCGGGACGGGGCCCTCCTCGGGCGCTGTCGCGTCAGGCGCCGCGCAGCACCGCGCCGGTGCGGGCGACGGCCTCGGCAACGGCCGCCTCGCGGGCGGCGGTGGCCTCGTCGGCGGTCAGGGTGCGGTCGACCGCGCGGAAGCGCAGCGCGTACGCCAGCGACTTCTTGCCCTCGCCGACCTGCTCGCCGGTGAAGACGTCGAACAGCCGGATGGCCTCCAGCAGTTCGCCCGCGCCGGAGCGCAGCGCGGCCTCGACCTCGGCGGCCGGGACGGCGGTGTCCACGATCAGCGCGACGTCCTGGGTCGCCACCGGGAAGCCGGAGACGGTCGGGCCGCCGACCCGCTCGGCGCCGTCGGCGGTGAGCAGGTCGACGTCGATCTCCATCGCGGCGGTACGGGCCGGCAGCCCGAGCGCCTTGACCACCCGCGGGTGCAGCTCACCGGCGTGGCCGACCACCCGGTCGGTGCCGGCCACCAGCAGCTCCGCGCAGCGGCCCGGGTGCCACGGCGCCAGCCGGCCCTGGCGGACGGTCAGCTCGATGCCGGCCGCGCGGGCCACCGTGCGGGCCGCCTCGACGGCGTCCGCCCAGGAGGCCTGGGCGCCCTTGCCCCACCAGCCCGACGGCAGCCGCTCGCCCGCGAGGGCGACGGCGATCCGGCGCGGCTGGTCCGGCAGCGCGGCGTCCAGCGCGGCCAGCTCCTCGTCGCTGGGCCGGCGGTCGACCGACGGGCGCGGGGCGACGCTCAGCTCGTCCTTGGGCAGGAAGACCGTGCCGGTCTCGAAGACCGCCAGGTCGGTGTTGCCCCGGCCGACGTTGCGGCGCAGCGCGCCGAGCAGGCCCGGCAGCAGCGTGGTGCGCAGCGCCGGCTCCTCGTCGTTCAGCGGGTTGACCAGCTTCACCGTGCGGCGGCGCCGGTCGTCCGCCTCCAGGCCGAGCGCCTCGAAGGCGGCCTCGCCGAGGAACGGGTAGTTGTTGACCTCGACGTAGCCGGCCCCGGCCAGCGCGACGCCGATCCGGCGGTTCACCCGCTGGGCCTCGGTCAGCCCCTTGCCCGGAGGAACGTTCGGCAGCCGGACGGGGACATTGTCGTACCCCTCCAGCCGGATGACCTCCTCGGCGAGGTCGTACGGGTCGGTGAGGTCGGGGCGCCAGGTCGGCGGGGTGACCTCCAGGACGTCGGCCCCGGAGACCGAGCAGCCGATCTCCTGCAGGCGCCGGGTGACGGTCTCGCGGCCGTACCCGGTGCCGGCCACCCGGTCGGGCAGGTCGGCGGCGATGGTGATGGTGCGCACCGGGCGCGGGGCCGCGATGTCGGTGACCCCGGCCTCGGCGGTGCCGCCGGCGATCAGGACCAGCAGGTCGACGGCGCGCTGCGCGGCGGCGCGGGTGGCCTCCGGGTCGACGCCGCGCTCGAAGCGCTTGGACGCCTCGGAGGGCAGCTTGTGCCGCTTGGCGCTGCGGGCGATGGCGACCGCGTCGAAGTGCGCCGCCTCGATGATCACCTCGGTGGTGCCCGGGCCGGCGGCCGGGTCGAGGATCTCGGTGGAGGCGCCGCCCATCACGCCGGCCAGGCCGATCGGGCCGCTGTTGTCGCAGATCAGCAGGTCCTCGGCGGAGAGCTCGCGCTCGACCCCGTCGAGGGTGGTGAGGACCTCGCCCTGCTCCGCCCGGCGGACCGTGATCGGGCCGTTCACGCGCTGCTTGTCGTAGGCGTGCAGCGGCTGGCCGACCTCCAGCATCACGTAGTTGGTGATGTCGACGGTCAGCGAGATCGGGCGGATGCCCGACTTCTGCAGCCGGCGCTGGAGCCAGATCGGGGACTTCGCGGTCGGGTCGAGGCCGATGACCGTACGGGCCACGAAGCGGTCGCAGCCGGCCGGGTCGTTGACCTTCACCAGGTAGCCGAAGGAGTTCGCCGGCGGCACGTCGAGCAGCGCCGGGTCAGCCAGCGGCAGCCCGTACGCGGCGGCGGCCTCGCGGGCCACGCCGCGCATGGACAGGCAGTAGCCGCGGTCCGGGGTGACGGCGATGTCGAGCACCTCGTCGACGAGCTGGAGCAGCTCGATGGCGTCGGTGCCGGGCTCGTACTCCGGCGGGAGCACGATGATGCCGTTGTGCTCGTCGCCCATGCCCAGCTCGCGGGCGGAGCAGATCATGCCGGCCGAGGTCTGGCCGTAGGTCTTGCGGGCCGCGATCGGGAACGGGCCGGGCAGCACGGCGCCCGGCAGCACGACCACGACCTTGTCGCCGACGGCGAAGTTGGTCGCACCACAGACGATCTCCTGCGGCTCACCGGTGCCGTTGGCGTCGCCGACGTTCACGAAGCAGTGCCGGATCGGCTTCTTGAAGCCGGTCAGCTCCTCGATGGAGAGCACCTCGCCGACCACCAGCGGGCCCTTGAGGTCCGCGCCGAGCTGCTCGACGGTCTCGACCTCCAGGCCGGCCCGGACCAGGCGCTCCGCGACGTCACGGCCGGTCTCGCCGGCCGGCAGGTCGACGTACTCGCGCAGCCAGGAAAGCGGGACGCGCATCAGATCTCCATCCCGAACGGAAGGGTGAAGCGGACGTCACCCTCGACCATGTCGCGCATGTCGGCGACGTTGTGACGATTCATCAGGATCCGCTCCAGGCCCAGGCCGAAGGCGAAGCCGCTGAAGCGGTTCGGGTCGACACCGCAGGCGACCAGCACCCGCGGGTTGACGACGCCGCAGCCGCCGAGCTCGATCCAGCCCTCGGAGGAGCAGGTCCGGCAGGGCCGGTCCGGGTTGCCGACGCTCGCACCGCGGCACACGAAGCACTGGAGGTCGATCTCCGCGCTCGGCTCGGTGAACGGGAAGTACGAGGGGCGCCAGCGCAGCTCCAGGCCGCCGCCGATCAGCTTCTCGACCAGCACCTCGATGGTGCCCTTGAGGTCGGCGAAGGTGATGCCCTCGTCCACCGCGAGGCCCTCGACCTGCCGGAAGACGGGAGTGTGGGTGGCGTCCAGCTCGTCGGTCCGGTAGACCCGGCCGGGGCAGACCACGTAGATGGGGGGCTCGCGGTCGAGCATGGTGCGGGCCTGGACCGGGGAGGTCTGGGTGCGCAGCACCACGCCGGAGTCGGCGGAGCCGTCCGGGGCCTGGACGAAGAAGGTGTCCTGCATCGAGCGGGCCGGGTGGTCCGGGCCCAGGTTGAGGGCGTCGAAGTTGAGCCACTCGGCCTCGACCTCGGGGCCCTCCGCGACCTGGTAGCCCATCGCGACGAAGGTGTCCTCGATGCGCTCGGCCATGGTGGTCAGCGGGTGCCGGGCGCCGCGCGGGGCTCGGCCGTACGGCAGCGTGACGTCCACCGCCTCCTCGACCAGCACGCGGGCGTCGCGCTCCGCCTCCAGCTCGGCCTGCCGCTTGGCGAGGGCCTGGTTGACGGCCCCGCGGGCCTGGCCGATCAGCTTTCCGGCGGCCGCCTTGGCGTGCGGGGGCAGCGCCCCGATCTCGCGATTGGCGAGCGAGAGCGCGGAGCGGTCGCCGGTGTGGGCGACCTTGGCCTGCTTCAGCTCGTCCAGGGAACCGGCGGCGGCGAACGCGGCGATCGCCTCGTCCCGCGCCTGCTCCACCACCTCGGGCTTCAGGGCCTCGACCTCGACCGGGTCGTACGACTTGTTGGGTGCCGACATCTCTATCTTTCCCGTGCTCCTGCTCGTCCGTGCTCAAGGTCTGTGGGCCAACGCCGAAGGTCGAGTGTAGTCGCAGCACGTCGCGCCGCTCGGCGCCGCTTCCCCGGTGCCCGCCCGGGCGGCGCCCCTACAGCATGAAGTCGGGCACCCCGGCGGGCAGGATGAAGCGGAACCTGGCGCCGCCGCCGGGCGCGCGGTCGACGCGGATCGAGCCGCCGTGGGCCTCCACGATGCCCTTGACGATGTAGAGGCCGAGGCCGGTGCCGCCGCGCTTGGAACCCCGCCAGAAGCGGGTGAAGACGCGCGGCATCGAGTCCTCGGGGATGCCGCCGCCTTCGTCGCTCACGGTGACCGCGGTGCCTTCCACGACGCGGGGCGGGGTGCCGTCGCGCTCCCACAGGGGTGCCTCGACGACCTCCTTGGCCGGTGCCACCTCGATCGTGACAGTTCCCTCACCGTGCCGCACGGCATTTTCCAGCAGGTTGGCGAGCACCTGGTCGACCTTGTCCGGGTCGGCCCACAGGACGGTCAGCGGCTCACCGATCCGGATGTCGAAGCGTTCCTCGGGGATGCCGGTGGCGACCTTGCGCTCGACGTGCCGGCGCACCGCCGCGGCCAGGTCGACCACCTGCTTGCGCAGCTCCAGCCGGCCGGCGTCGATCCGGGAGATGTCCAGCAGTTCGGCGATCAGCCGGGTGACCCGGTCGGCGTCGGCGTCCACGGTCTCCAGCATCAGCCGCTTCTGCCCGTCGGTGAACCGCTCCCACTTGGCCAGCAGCGTCGCCGTGAAGCCCTTGACGCTCGTCAGCGGGGAGCGCAGCTCGTGCGCCACGGTGGCGATCAGCTCGGCGTGGCTGCGCTCGGTGCGGCGCCGGGCCTCGGTGCCGCGCAGGGCGATCACCAGGCGCTCCAGCGGCCCGCCGCGCGCACCGCGCACGTACCGGGCGGAGACCAGTACCTCGCGCCCTCCGGGCAGCAGCAGGTTGCGCTCCGGCTGGCGGGTGCGGATGGCCAGGCCGCCGTACGGGTCGGTCAGCTGCCACCAGCGGCGGCCGTCCAGGTCCTCCAGCGGGAGGACGTCCTCCAGCGCGCCGCCGAGCGCGGCCTGCGGGAGCACGCCGGTGAGCCGGGCCGCGGCCCGGTTGAAGCAGACCACCCGGCCCAGCGCGTCGGCGACCACCAGGCCGTCCGGCAGGTCGTCCGGGTCGAGCTCGGGCCCGCTGCCGACCATGGGTTGCCTCCCCGATTACCCACCGTGCCGTTCCCCCCACCGAGGCAGACCCTAGCGCCTCCCAGGCCCGTGCAGTAGGGCTTGCAAGGGGGTGATCCGGACGCGCCCCCGGGTGCGTCAGGCGTTCGAGCGGCAACCGCCGGGCGAACGCTGGGCGCGGGCCGAGGCGTACAGGCAGACGGCCGCCGCGGTGGCCAGGTTGAGGCTCTCCGCGTGGCCGTGGATCGGGACGCGCACGACCTCGTCGGTGAGCGCGCGGGTCTCCTCCGGAAGCCCCCACGCCTCGTTGCCGAACACCCATGCGCCGGGCGCCCCCAGGGTGCCCTCGTCCAGCTCCTGGTCCAGGTCCCGCTCCCCGGCGCCGTCGGCGGCGAGCACCCGGACGCCGGCCTCGCGCAGCCGGCCGACGGCCTCCTCGACCGGCACGCCGACCGCCACCGGCAGGTGGAACAGGCTACCCACGGAGGCCCGGACGGCCTTCGGGTTGTAGAGGTCCACCGAGGCGTCGGTGAGCACCACGGCGTCCGCGCCGGCCGCGTCGGCGGTGCGCAGCACGGTGCCGGCGTTCCCGGGGTCGCGCACGTGGGCGAGGACCGCGACCAGCTGGGGGCGGGCCTTGAGCACCTCGGCGAACGGGGTGTCGATGAATCGGCAGAGCGCCACGATGCCCTGCGGGGTCACCGTGTCGCAGATCTCCGCGATCACCTCGTCGGTGGCGGTCAGCACCGGCAGCCCCTCGGCCAGGGCCGCCTCCACGATGCCGGCGTGCCGCTCGGCGGCCTCCACGGTCGCGTACACCTCGACCACGGCGTGCTCGCCGGTGCCCGGCAGCCTGCCGAAGGCGACGGCCTCCCGGACGGCCTGCGGGCCCTCGGCCAGGAAGCGGCGCTCCTTGGTGCGCTGGTTGCGCTTCGCCAGCCGGCGGGCGGCGACGACGCGCGGCGAGCGCAGGGAGGTCAGCAGGGGGGTGTCGGTGCTCGGCATGGTCTCGTTACTCCGGAGGCGCTGAAGGAGGGGGAAAGCAGGACCGGACCCGCAGGCGAGCCTGCGGGTCCGGTCAGAGCTCAACCGATCTCGAAAGATCAGGCGGCGTCGGCGGCGGCCTTCGGGGCGTTCACGTCGGCCGGCAGCGCCTTCTGGGCGACCTCGACCAGGGAGGCGAACGCACCCGGGTCGTTGACGGCCAGGTCGGCCAGCATCTTGCGGTCGATCTCGACGCTGGCGGCCTTCAGGCCCTGCACGAAGCGGTTGTAGGTGATGCCGTTGGCACGGGCCGCAGCGTTGATGCGCTGGATCCACAGCTGACGGAAGTCGCCCTTGCGCTTCTTGCGGTCGTTGAAGTTGTAGACCAGCGAGTGGGTGACCTGCTCCTTGGCCTTGCGGTACAGGCGCGAACGCTGGCCACGGTAGCCGCTGGCGCGCTCCAGGATGACCCGGCGCTTCTTGTGGGCGTTGACTGCCCGCTTGACGCGTGCCACTTGATTACTCCTTGGGTTGGACCACGGACTACTTCACGTGGTCCGTCATTCGAATGGGTCGGGAAGGATCAGCTGCCCCGCTCGCGGCTCGCGCCGGGCGGGAGGGCGATCACTTGCCGAGAAGCTTCTTGATCTTCTTGGCGTCAGCGGGGGCCAGCTCGACCGTCCCGGCCAGCTTGCGGGTCAGCGTCGAGGGCTTGTGCTCCAGGAGGTGGCGGCGGCCGGCGCGCTCGCGCAGCACCTTGCCAGAGCCACTGATCTTGAAGCGCTTGCTGGCGCCACTGTGCGTCTTCTGCTTCGGCATTTCGCCGTATCTCCTCGTCGGTCCCGTCCACGCCCGCGCGGCGGCTGCCACGCGGGCGCGAACTGGATGGATCTGCGGTGACCGGGCGGGACGCCCCGTCACCCTGTGGGCCGGTCTCCCGGGCCCTCCTGGCCGGTGAAGGCTCAGGCGCCCTGGGAGGCGGCCGGCTGCTCGACCGGAGCGTCGGCCTCGACGGCCGGCGCCTCGGCCGGGGCGTCCTGCGCCTCGGTCACGGCGTCCTCGATGGCCTCGGCCTCGATGTCCTCGACATCGACGTCGTCGACCTCGGCGTCCGCAGGGGCGTCGGAGCCGGCGGTGCGGCCCTGACGCTCGGCCTTGCGGGCGTCCGCGAGGGCGCGGGCCTCGGCCATCGCCTCGGTCTTCTTCTTGTGCGGGCCAAGGACCATGATCATGTTTCGGCCGTCCTGCTTGGGCGAGGACTCGACGAAGCCCAGGTCCTGGACGTCGTCGGCGAGCCGCTGAAGCAGACGGAAGCCCAGCTCGGGGCGGGACTGCTCACGACCGCGGAACATGATCGTGATCTTGACCTTGTCGCCCTGCTTGAGGAACCGGACGACGTGACCCTTCTTGGTGTCATAGTCGTGCGGGTCGATCTTCGGCCGGAGCTTCATCTCCTTGATGACCGTGTGCGCCTGGTTCTTGCGCGCCTCACGGGCCTTCATGGCCGACTCGTACTTGAACTTGCCGTAGTCCATGAGCTTGCACACCGGCGGCCGGGCGGTCGCCGCGACCTCGACCAGGTCGAGGTCGTACTCCTGCGCGAGCTCCAGCGCCTTGGCAAGCGGCACGATGCCGACCTGCTCGCCGCTGGGACCGACGAGTCGCACCTCGGGGACGCGAATCCGGTCGTTGATGCGGGGCTCGGTGCTGATGGGGCCTCCTCGGTTGCACCTTCTGCGATGCGGCCGTCGGACGGCGGTCGCACGTAGTGGACTCGACCACTGGGCGGGGCTTCATTCGTGCTGCGCTGTCCGGTACGTACACCGCCACACGAAAAAAGCCCCGCTCGGTACAAGCGGGGCTCCACACAACCGGGGGCTGCGCCCGGTGAGGGGCGCTGCGGCGACTCGACGCCAGGGGCGCCCGTCGCGGACCGGGACCCGTCGACCGCGAGGCCGCTCGGGTGGGAGACTTTCGCGGTTGCCCTCTCGGGCCTCCTCAGTGGAGCCTCCACTTGCTGGCCGAGCGCCCATGCGGGATCCCGGCCGGTCAGTCTCGAAGCTTACAGCGTCGGGGGGTCGAACGCCATTCCGCCCCGGCCCACTGCCCCGTCCGCGTTCTCCGGGGCCCTTGTACGCT
Source organism: Kitasatospora sp. NPDC036755 (assembly GCF_040636595.1). NCBI lineage: Bacteria > Bacillati > Actinomycetota > Actinomycetes > Kitasatosporales > Streptomycetaceae > Kitasatospora > Kitasatospora sp. NPDC036755. The sequence continues at coordinate 550 of NZ_JBEZUT010000102.1, read as the reverse complement.
CCACCTGTACCCACACGGCACGAAGGAACGAGCCACCTTGAGCAGCGAGCCCACCCAGAACCCCGGCGCGGACGACGACGCGATCGGCTTCGACGACCTCACCCGCGACATCGCCGAGGTCCCGGCCGTCGAGGTGATCACCACCGTCGCGGTGCACCTGATGAGCGCCGCCGCCGTCAAGTGCGGCCTCGCCGAGGGCGGCGAGAAGGACAAGGACCTGGACGAGGCCCGCAAGCTGATCACCGCCCTGGCCGGGCTGGTCACCGCCGGCGCCCCCGAGATCAGCAACTTCCACGCCGCGCCGCTGCGGGACGGGCTGCGCTCGCTCCAGCTCGCGTTCCGCGAGGCCTCCGTCGTTCCGGACGCTCCGGGCGCCGGGCCGGGCGAGAAGTTCACCGGGCCGGTCTACTCCTGACACGTACCGCCGCCTCACGTGAGGCGGCGGGGTCGAAAGCGGCGGGGCCCCGCCCCCGGGGGGCGGGGGCCCCCCGGTCACGGGGAACGCCCCGGGGGCGGGTGCCCCCGCCCCGCCCCCCGCCCCCGCGCCCCC
>NZ_JBEZUT010000101.1:0-26296 GCF_040636595.1 Kitasatospora sp. NPDC036755 | reverse complement strand
CCGGCCGCGCACGCCGGGCTCGGGCGGGAGTACCACCCCGGCCGCCCGGCCACCCCCGCCGAGGCGGTGCCGTGGGGGCTGCGGGTGGCCGCCGAGTCGACCTGGCGGCTGCTGCTGCTCGGTGCCGCGCTCTACGTCGTCTTCTACGTGGTCGACATGCTGCGGCTGGTCGCCTTCTCGGTGCTGGCCTCGCTGCTGATCACCGCGCTGCTGGAGCCCTCGGTCTCCTGGCTGCGCCGCCGCGGGGTGCCGCGTTCGCTGGCCGCCGGCGGGGTGTTCACCAGCGGCCTGGCCGGAATCGGGCTGGTCGGCTGGTTCGTGGTCTGGCAGGTGTCGACCAACCTCTCGGACGTCACCACCCAGGTGAAGACCGGCGTCAACCAGCTCCGGGACTGGATGGTCACCGGGCCGCTGCACCTGACCCAGCAGCAGATCACCGACTTCGCCAACCAGATCACCAAGGCCATCACGACCAACACCGATCAGCTCACCTCGGCCTCGATCACCGGCGCGCAGATCGCCGTCGAGGTGCTGACCGCGCTGCTGATGACCTTCTTCACCACCTTCTTCTTCCTCTACGACGGCGCGAAGATCTGGAACTGGGCACTGCGCGGCCTGCCCCGGCACTCCCGCTTCGCGATGGCGGGGGCCGGCCCGAAGGCCTGGGCGACGCTCACCGCGTACGTGCGGGGCACCGTCTGCGTGGCCTTCATCGACGCGCTCTGCATCGGCATCGGTGTCGACCTGCTGGGCGTGCCGCTGGCCCTGCCGCTGGCCGTGATCATCTTCCTGGGTGCCTTCGTCCCGCTGGTCGGAGCCCTGGTCACCGGGACCGTCGCGGTGCTGATCGCGCTGGTCACCCAGGGGCCGTGGACGGCGCTGATGGTGCTGGTGGTGCTGGTGGTGGTGATGCAGGTGGAGAGCCACATCCTGCAGCCGCTGATCCTCGGCCGGGCCGTCCGGGTCCACCCGCTCGGCGTGGTGCTCGGGGTCGCGGCCGGCGGCATCATCGGCGGCATCGGTGGCGCGGTGGTCGCCGTCCCGCTGATCGCCGTCACCAACACCGTGGTCACCCACCTGCGCCGCCGCAACGAGGCCGGCCAGGCCGTCTTCACCGCGCTCGAAGCCGCCCGGGAGGCCGCCGAACGGACGGCCGAACGCACCGTCGAGGGGACGGCCGACCGCCCCGCCGCCCCGCAGGCCGCACCCGTCGCCGACTGATCCCCCCTGGCCGGCCACCCCGCCACCGGCCGCCCCACCGGTCGGGGTGCCGCTCGGAGGGAGAACGACGACGGGCCCCGCACGGACACGAAGTCCGTACGGGGCCCGTCGGGGCACCGGGGTGCGTCAGGCGTCGGCGAGGGCGGCCTCGGAGTCGAGGACGCCGGCCACGGCCTGGAGGACGGCGGCGATCTTCATCGAGGCCTGGACGACCTCGCGCTCGACGCCGGCCTTGCGCAGCACGGCCTCGTGCGAGTCGAGGCACTGGCCGCAGCCGTTGATGGCCGAGACCGCGAAGCACCAGAGCTCGAAGTCGACCTTCTCGACGCCCGGGGTGCCGATGATGTTCATCCGCAGACCGGCCCGCATCGTGCTGTACTCCTTGTCGGAGAGCAGGTGCAGCGTCCGGTAGTAGACGTTGTTCATCCCCATGATCGCGGCCGCGCCCTTGGCGGCGGTGTACGCCTCCGGGGAGAGGTTGGCCTTGGCCTCGGGCTCCAGCTCGCGCAGCAGACCGGGGCTGCGGGTGGCCATCGCGCAGGACAGCACGGTGCCCCAGAGCTGCTGGGCGGGGAGGTCGGAGTTGCCGATGACCGAGCCCAGGTTGAGCTTGAGGTCCTTGGCGTAGTCCGGGAGGGCGGCCTTCAGGTCGTCGAGAGCCATGGGTCAGCCCGCCAGCAGGGCCTGGGCGTCGAGGGTGTCCTCGCCCTTGCTCCAGTTGCACGGGCACAGCTCGTCGGTCTGCAGGGCGTCCAGCACCCGCAGGACCTCCTTGGGGTTACGGCCGACGGAGCCGGCGGTGACCATGACGAACTGGATCTCGTTGTTCGGGTCGACGATGAAGACGGCGCGCTGGGCGGTGCCGTCCGCGTTCTCGACGCCGCAGTCGCGCATCAGGTCGTGCTTGATGTCGGCCAGCATCGGGAAGGGCAGGTCGCGCAGGTCCTTGTGGTCCTTGCGCCAGGCGTGGTGCACGAACTCGGAGTCGCCGGAGACGCCGAGGATCTGGGCGTCGCGGTCGGCGAACTCGTCGTTCAGCTTGCCGAACGCGGCGATCTCGGTCGGGCAGACGAAGGTGAAGTCCATCGGCCAGAAGAAGACGACCTTCCACTTGCCCTCGTAGGACTTGTGGTTGATGTCGGCGAAGGCGCTCGCGGCGTCCAGGTCGACACAGGCCTTGAGGTCGAACTCGGGGAACTTGTCACCGATCGTGAGCACGTTCGCTTCTCCTGAAGTGAGATGAGGGGAGCTTTGTCCGGAATCCGGACACCACTCACGATTCCACATCGTGGACTGATCAGGGAAATAGCTACACTGGATGTGTCTGATCGGAGATTGTTATCAGTACCGAATCCCCCACGTCGCGGCCGGGTCCCCGTCGGAACGGCGGCACCAGGACCGAGCCGACTGTGGCGAGCGCCACAGCGCGCGGCCCGCGCACCCCGACCGTCGCCCAGCTGCGGGCCTTCGTCGCGGTGGCCGAGCACCGGCACTTCCGGGAGGCCGCCGCCGCCACCGGGACCAGCCAGCCCGCGCTGTCCGGGGCGGTCGCGGCGCTGGAGGAGTCGCTCGGGGCGCAACTGGTCGAGCGTACGACGCGCAAGGTGATCGTCACCCCACTGGGGGAGCGGGTGCACCGGCACGCCCGCACGGTGCTCGCCTCGCTGCAGGCCCTCACCGAGGAGGTGGAGGCCGCCCGCCGCCCGTTCACCGGGCCGCTGCACCTCGGTGTCATCCCGACCGTCGCGCCCTACCTGCTGCCCACCGTGCTGCGGCTGGTCCGCGACCGCTTCCCGGACCTGGAGCTGCACGTCCACGAGGAGCGCACCCCCTCGCTGCTGGAGGGCCTGGCCGCCGGGCGGCTGGACGTCCTGCTGCTCGCGCTGCCGGCCGGCGGGGCCTCGCCGACCAGGGACATCCCGCTGTTCGACGAGGACTTCGTCCTGCTCACCCCGCCCGGCCACCCGCTCGCCGGGCGGATCGACGTGCCGCGCGACGTGCTGCTCGACCTGGACGTGCTGCTGCTGGAGGAGGGGCACTGCCTGCGCGACCAGGCGCTGGACATCTGCCGCGAGGTCGGCGCCGACCCGACGGGCTCGACCACCCGCGCGGCCGGCCTGTCCACCCTGGTCCAGCTGGTCGCCGGAGGGCTCGGAGTGACCCTGCTGCCCGCCACCGCGCTGGACGTCGAGGCCGGCCGCACCGACCGGCTGGCCGCCGTCCGCTTCGCCGCCCCGGCCCCCGGCCGACGGATCGGGCTGGCCGTCCGGCCGGGCTCGGCCCGCAGCGCCGAGTACGAGCGCTTCGCGGCCGCGCTGCGCGAGGTGCTGGCCGAGCTGCCGGTCCGGATCGTGTCCTAGAGGCCGGGATCCGGGATCCGGGGCCTGGGGCCGCCGGGCTCCTAGCTCTCCGCCGGGGTGCCCAGGCAGAGCCCGACCGTGGTGGCGACCAGCAGTTCCAGGGCCTCCAGGGTGTCCTGGTCGGGCCGGTCGCCGCCCTGGCGCAGGGTGAGGTGGCGGGCCGTCAGGCCGTCGAAGCCGCTGAGGAAGTGGACGGCGATCCGGCGGGCGGGCAGCGCCAGGGTCAGGCCGTGGGCGGCCGCGAGGGCGCTGAGCATCTCGCCGGCGGTGCCCTCGATGTCGTGCTGGAGCCCGAGCATGATCTCCTGCATGTCCGGGTCCCGCATGGCCAGCGCCCCGAACTCGCTCAGCAGCACGCAGCGCCCGTGCTCGCCGGTGGCGGCCTCCCAGAGCGCGTGCACCAGGGTGCGGACCTGCTCGCCGAACGCGCCGTCGCCGGGGGAGGCGGCCCGCACCTCGCCGACGAAGTCGGACTTCAGCTGCTCCACGACGGCCCGGTAGAGGTCCTTCTTGGTGCCGAAGGTGTAGTGCACCGTCGCCTGTGCCACGCCCAGCTCGGCCGCGATCGCACGGGTGCTGCCGGCCGCGATTCCCTCCCGGGTCATCAGGTCGATCGCGGCCTGGATCAGTTGCGGTCGGCGTTCGGAGGCGGGGACATGAGCCATCCAGTCAGGGTAGCGCCATGGGCGGGCAACTGCGTCGACCAATCTTGTCGATCAACTTTGTCACTCGACAAAGTTCGGTCTACGGTAGGACCCGACCTGCCCTGACCGACCCGAGGGACCGCCGATGGCCACGTACCTGTACCGATTGGGCCGATTCTGCTTCCGGCGACGACGGGCCGTCGTCGCCGCCTGGATCGCCCTGCTCATCGCCGTCGGCGGGGCCGCGGGCGCGTTCGCCGGCAAGACCACCGACGAGTTCAAGGTCCCGGGCACCGAGGCGCAGGCCACCCTGGACCGGATCAAGGACACCTTCCCGGAGCAGGGCCACGGTTCGGCGCAGGTCGTCTTCGCCGCCGGCGCGCCCGGCGGCATCACGGCGCCCGAGGCGGGCAAGGCGGTCGGCGAGGCCGTCGCCCGGATCGCCGGGGTGCCGGGCGTGGCCGCGGTGCCCGACCCGTACGCCACCGGCGCGCTCTCGCCGGACGGGAAGGTCGCGATCGCGCTGGTCTCCTTCGACCACAAGCTCGCCGACGTCACGGACCGGCAGCGCGAGGCCGTCAAGGCCGCCGCCGAGCCGGCCCGCGCGGCCGGGCTGGACGTGGCCTTCGGCGGCGACGCGTACAACACGATGGCCCAGATCGAGGGCGGCAGCGAGGCGATCGGCCTGGTGGTGGCCGGAGTGGTCCTGGTGGTCACCCTCGGCACGCTGGTCGCCGCCGGGCTGCCGCTGCTGACCGCGCTGGTCGGCGTCGCGGTGACGATGGCCGCCCTGCTGGCGCTCACGGGCTCCTTCGAGATCATCACCACCGCGCCGGTGCTCGCCCTGATGGTCGGCCTCGCGGTCGGCATCGACTACGCGCTGTTCATCCTGTTCCGGCACCGCCGGCACCTGGACGAGGGCCTGGAACCGGAGGAGGCCGCCGCCCGGGCCACCGCGACCGCCGGCAGCGCCGTCGTCTTCGCCGGCCTGACCGTGGTGGTCGCGCTCGCCGGACTCGCCGTCGCGGGCGTCCCCTTCCTGACCGTGATGGGCCTGGCCGCCTCCGGGGCCGTCGTGGTGGCCGTCCTGGTCGCGATCACGCTGCTGCCCGCCGTCCTGGGCTTCACCGGCCGGGCCATCGACCGGCTGCCGATCTGGAAGCGGGCCCTGACCGCCAACGGCCGCACCACCATGGGCGAGCGCTGGGGCCGCTTCGTGGTCCGCCGCCCGCTGCCCGTGCTGCTGGTCGGACTGGCCGGGCTGGGCGCCCTGGCGGTGCCCGCCGCGAGCCTGAACCTCGGCCTGCCGGGCGGCGGTTCACAGGCCGCCGGGACGGACGCGCGCAAGGCGTACGACCTGGTGAGCGAGAGCTTCGGGCCGGGCTTCAACGCCCCGCTGGTGGTCGTGGTGGACGCCCACGGCGCACCGCAGCCGGAGCAGGCGGTGCGGGGCGTGGCCGCGAAGCTCCAGACCCTCGACGGCGTCGGGACGCTGCTGCCGCCGGCCGTCGATCCGGCGAGCGGCACCGCGCTGGTGACCGTCATCCCGCGGACCGGCCCCGACCACGAGGACACCAAGGCGCTGGTCAACGAGATCCGCGGCCAGAAGGCGGAGCTCAGGTCGGCGACCGGGGCGGACATCGCCGTCACCGGCACCACGGCCGCCAACATCGACGTCTCCACCAAGCTCGGCCAGGCGCTGCCGCCGTTCCTCGCGGTGATCGTCGGGATCGCGGTGGTGCTGCTGGCCCTGGCGTTCCGCTCGGTGCTCGTCCCGCTCAAGGCGGTGGCCGGCTTCCTGCTCAGCGTCACCGCCTCGCTCGGCGCGGTCGTCGCGGTCTACCAGTGGGGCTGGCTGGACGGGCTGATCGACGTGCCGAAGGTCGGCCCGGTGGTGAGCTTCGTGCCGATCCTGCTGATCGGCGTGCTGTTCGGGCTGGCGATGGACTACGAGCTCTTCCTGGTCTCCGGGATGAAGGAGCAGTACGTCCACGGGGCGGCGCCGCGCGAGGCCGTGGTGGCCGGTGTGCGGAACGGGGCCCGGGTGGTCACCGCGGCCGCGCTGATCATGGTGGCGGTGTTCGGCTCGTTCGTCTTCGGCCACGACCCGATCGTCCAGCCGATCGGCTTCGCCCTCGCGGTGGGCGTGCTGGTGGACGCCTTCGTGGTGCGGATGGCGCTGGTGCCGGCCGCGATGGCGCTGTTCGGCAGGGCGGCCTGGTGGTTCCCGAAGCGGCTGGAGAAGGTCGTGCCGCGGGTGGACATGGAGGGCGAGCAGCTGATCGCCCGGCTCGCGGAGCAGACCGAGCAGACCGAGCAGACCGAGCGGACGGAGCAGACCGAGCAGACGGAGCAGGCGGCGCCGCAGCCCCCGCGGGAGCCGGCCCGGGGCTGACGGCCGTACGGCCGGTACCGCGCGCCCGGTGGGACCCGTTCCCGCCGGGCGCGTCCGCGTCCCCGCGTCCGTGTCCCCGCGTTCACGCCCGTACGTTCACGTCCGCGCGTTCACATCCCGGCGGGCAGCCGCTGCTCGAACCAGACCACCTTGCCGGTGCCCAGCCTGGTCGCGCCCCAGCGGTCCGCGCACCGGGCCACTATCTGCAGCCCGCGCCCCCGTTCGTCCTCCGGCCCGGTGCGGCGCGGGCGCGGCAGCAGCGGGCTGTCGTCGCCGACCTCGCAGCGCAGCCGGGTGGTGCGCACCAGGCTCAGGGTGACCGGCCGGGTCGCGTGCTGGACGGCGTTGGTCACCAGCTCGCTGACCATCAGCTCGGTCGCCTCGCTGAGATCGTCCAGCCCCCAGCGGCGCAGTGTGTGCGCGGCCAGCCGGCGGGCCCGGCCGGGGGTCTCGTTGCGCGGCTGGAGGTACCAGTGCGCGACGTCCCCGGCCGGGATGCCGTCGAAGCAGGCGCCGAGCAGCGCGATGTCGTCGCCGCGGTCGCCGGGCGGCAGGATGCGCAGCGCCTCCTGGCAGAGCTGTTCCGGGGACTGCCAGCGGGCGGCGGCGATCCGGGCGCGCAGCAGCTCCAGGCCGTCGCTGATCGGGCGGGTGCGGGTCTCCACCAGGCCGTCGGTGAACAGCAGCAGCGCGGAGCCGGGCGGCGCGGGCAGTTCGACGGAGTTGAAGTCGACCCCGCCGACGCCGATCGGCGCCCCGGAGTCCAGTTCGACCAGCTCCGCGGTGCCGTCCGGGCGGACCAGCACCGGTGGGACGTGCCCGGCGTTGGCCATCACCACCCGGTTGGCGATCGGGTCGTAGACCGCGTAGACGCAGGTGGCCAGGTGCTGTTCGCGCCCGAGCCGCTGGGCCTGCTCGTCCAGGTGGTAGAGCACCTCGTGGGGCGGCAGGTCGAGGGCGGCGAGGGTCTGGGCGCTGGTGCGCAGCTGGCCCATGATGGCGGCCGAGGTGAGGGAGTGGCCCATCACGTCGCCGACGATCAGGGCGACCCGGTTGCCGGGCAGCGGGACGGCGTCGTACCAGTCCCCGCCGACCTGCGCGCCGCGCTCACCGGGCAGGTAGCGCTGGGCGATCCGGACGCCGTGCGACTGCGGCAGGCGCAGCGGCAGCATGCTGCGCTGGAGCTCGTTGGCGATCTCCCACTCGCGGGCGTAGCGCAGCGCGGTGTCCACGGCCAGCCCGGCCTGGGTGGCGAGGTGCGCCGCGGTCGCGGTGTCCGCGGCGTCGAAGACCGGACGGCCGGTGCGTTCGGGAGGGCGGCGGATCAGTATCAGCAGCCCGAGCACGGCCTTGCGGCCGCGCAGCGGCAGGGCGAGGACGGAGGTGCCGGCGGCCAGCCGGGCCACCCCGCGGGTGCCGTACAGCTCGCGCAGCAGGGTCTCGGCGCGTTCGGCGGAGGGGGTGCCGAGGACGGCGGGGTCGGCGGGGCGGCGGCTCAGCAGGGCGTGGGCGAGCGCTCCGCCGCGGGTCACCGGGGTGGCCGGTCCGCCGTCGGCGGTCGAGCGGGCGCCGTAGCGGGAGCGGCGCCGGTCGTCCAGGCCGCTCGGGCGGCCGCGGCGGCCGATCCGGGTGCCGGTGCTGTGGTGTATCCGCAGCTCCTCGGGGAAGCCGGGTTCGCGTTCGACGTTGGGCAGCGGGTCGCGCAGGTGGACGACGGCGGCGTCGGCGAGCGTCGGGACCAGCACCCGGCCGATGTTGCGCAGCGTCGCGGCGAGGTCGAGGGCGCTGTTGATCCGCCGGGTCGCCGAGTCGAGGTAGGCCAGGCGGTCCGCCATCTCGGTGCGCTCGGGCCGCGCGCCCGTCCGTCGCGCCGGGCCGGCCGCGGGTGGTGCCGGGGCCGCGGGCGGCGCCGTCGGGGCCGGTGCGGCGGCCGGGACCTGGCGGCGCTGACCCGGGACGGCGGGCGGCTGCTCCGCCTCGGTCTTGAGCTGGTCGCGCACGGCTGCCTGTCCTGGATTCGGTGTGGTCGGTGAGCTGTTCTGTTGCGCCGGCCGCGGGTGCGGCAGGTCCTGTCCTGGTGCGGTCAGCCGACGCGTCGACAGCACAGGAACAGCTGTTCCTCCGGCGGCAGCGAGGTACTGGCCGGTGCGTACGGATGCCCCGAGCACTCCTCGACGGCGAAGCCCGCCGAGACCAGAACCCGCTCCAGATCCTCCCTCAGATACCCACTGATCCGCAGCTCTCTGCCAAGGAACGGAAGCGGAACGTGATCCAGGTCCGCCTCGACCATACCGAGCGCCAGCAGTCCGCCCGGACGCAGGAGTTCGCGCAGCTGCCCCAGGACGGTCGGGATCTCGTCCTGCGGCAGCAGGATCAGTGAGAAGAACGCGGTGATCGCGGCGAAGCCGCCCCGGCCGTCCGGCCCCAGCCCGGGGGCGTTCCAGACCCGGTCGGCACGCTCGGTGGCCAGATCGTACAGGTCGATCCGATGGAACACCGGCGCGAACACACCTGGGAAGGCGGTCCGCCGGGCCAGTGCGAGCATCCCGTCGGAGAGGTCCACGCCGGTCACCCGCAGGCCGGCCGCGGCCAGCTGGCGGACGGTCGGGTCGCCGGTGCCGCAGCCCACGTCCAGCACCCGCGCGCCGGGTTCGAGCTCGGCGAGCAGCCGCCGGCCGCAGGCCAGCTGTCCGTCCTTGGCCGGGAAGGCCTCGCCGTACCCGGTGCCGATGGTGTCGAAGGCGACCGCCTGCAGTGCCCGGGCCGCCCGTCGCCGCCGGACCTCGGGTTCGTCGTCGCCGGCGTCCTCGCCGACGGGGAACGGGTCGGATATCTGTCCGGTCGTCACGTTGCGAGGCACCCTTCCACCCGTGGCCTCCGGTGGCTCCTCCGCGGCCTGGCGGGCCGCTGCCGGTGGCGGTACATCACGCTCTCCGCACCACACGGACGGACTGCACCCCGATGCGGTCCCGGCAGACACTCGTGTGCGTACTGGCATCTGAGAATATGCGTGATCACTGTGTCGTGGGGTCCGTTTCCGGCCAACTCGCCGTGCTTGGGCCGTTGTGGCCCGGGTTGCGGAAGCACGAGGGTGCGGGCGGGGTTGTGCGCGAGGCCCCGCGCGCCGGAGGATGCGCCAGCACCAGGTCGATGACCTGCGGTTTCTCCGATCCGCAGGCTGACTATCGGACGTTTATCGAACGTCAATCGGTCCGGTGCAGAGTGGAGTCCAGCGCCGGGGAAGCGTTGAGGGCGCTCCCGCAGCCGGGGGGCTGCGGGAGCGTCAGCGCGCGGAACGGGGGGAGGCCACCCGTGGGGGAGCGGAGGCCTTACGGCGCGGGGGGAGGGAAGGGCTCGGTGTGCTGCTGGGAGATGAGGTCCGCCACGGGGGAGGCCTCTGGCACACCGAGCCGCGTGAAGATCGCATGGGCCTCCTGGAGGCAGGCGAGTCCACGAGCCGGCTGGGCGAGTGCCAACAGGGCCTCGCCGAGCGCGGCGTTCGCCAGGCCCTGGCAGTAGGCGGAGTCCAGCTCCTGCCCGATCGCCAGCGACTCGCCGGAGGCCGAAGCCGCCTCGGCGTGCTGGTCGGCGACCAGCAGGGCGGAGGCCAGCCGGGCCAGGGTGTAGCCCTCCCAGAGCGGGTTCTGCTGCGACTGGTAGAGACGGTGCGCCTCCCGCAGGTGCGGGACGGCCTCGCTGCCGGAGAGCACCACGCCCAGCTGGTAGAGGGTCTGGGCGAGCAGCGGGCCGTTCTTGGACTCGCGCGCGGCGGCGACGCCCTCGCCGGCCGAGCGGATCGCCGTCTCGGTCATGCCCAGCCGGTGCTGCACCCGGGCGATGTTGCCGACGACCCGGGCCTCAAGGATGGGCGCGGCCACGGCCCGGCTGGTGGCACGGGCCTGCTCCAGGAACAGCAGGGCCTCGGCCGGCCGGTTGCCGAGGTTCAGGATCACGCCCAGCATATTGGCCGTCGCCAGGAGCAGGAAGGTCGGCTCGTCCGGAGCTTGGTGTTCCAGGCTCCGGCGGAAGGACTGCTCGGACCCCTGGAAGTCACTGGTGACGGACTGAAGGGTGCCGAGGGCGAGGTGGACCCGGGCGAGCGCCGCGCGGTCGCCGCAGCGCTCCGCCTCGCGGCCGATGGTCTCCAGGATCTGTCGGCCCTGGGGGCCGCGGGTGGGGTCCGGGCCGAGCCCGTACAGGAGGAGCAGCAGGTCGATCGCCGCGTGCTGCGAGGACTGCGGACCCGCTGCGGCCGCGGCCGCAGCGTGGAGCAACAGGGCGCCCTCGGACCGGAGCCAGTTCTGGGCGGCGCCGCTGGTCGGCAGGCCGATCCCCGCCGAGGACGGCACGGTGAGCAGCTCGGGCAGCGGGTCATCGGGCTCGATGACCTGGGCCGCGTTGCGGACGGTCGGAATCAGCAGGTCGAGCAGTCGCAGGACGGCCCGCTCCTGCTCCCCGGTGTCTCCGATCCGCTCGTTCTGCCGCTGGGCGTAGAGCCGGAGCAGGTCGTGGTAGCGGTAACGGCCGGGGGTGAAGCACTCCAGCATGTTCGCCTCGACCAGCGCCTCGGCGAGGTCCTCGGCGGTGTACTCGTCCACCCCGAGCAGGGCCGCGGCCGCCGCCAGCGGGATGTCGGGGGAGTCGATCAGTGCGAGGAGCCGAAAGGCGCGGGCCTCGTCCACGGACAGCTGTCCGTAGCCGAGGCCGATGGTGGTCTCCACGGCGAGGTTGCCGAGCTGGAGTTCGTCCAGCCGCCGACGCTGGTCGGCTAACCGACGGGCCAGGTCGGAGACGCTCCAGCGCGGGCGGCTGGCCAACCGGGCGGCGGCGATGCGGACGGCCAGCGGCAGGAAGCCGCAGGCGGTGACGACCTTCATGGCGGCTTCCGGCTCGGAGGCCACCCGCTGCTCGCCGACGATGGCCGAGAACAGTGCCAGCGCCTCGTCCGGGGTCAGTTCCTCGACGTCGAACAGCTGGGCGCCGGGAATCCCGGCGAGCCTGGAGCGGCTGGTGGCGAGCACCGCGCAGCCGGAGACACCGGGGATGAGGGGGCGAATCTGTTCGGCGTCGCGCGCGTTGTCGAGCAGGATCAACATCCGTCGGCTGGCGAGCAGCGAGCGGTAGAGGGCCGCTCGCTGTTCCAGTGAGTCGGGGCTCTCGGTGACACCGAGCGCGTGCAGGAAGTCACCCAGAATGCCCACGGGGTCGGCGGGTGAGGCGCCGGCTCCGCGCAGGTCGACGTACAGCTGTCCGTCCGGGAACTCCGCACGGACGCGGTGGGCGACGTGCACGGCGAGGGTGGTCTTGCCGACCCCGCCGATCCCGGCCAGCGAGGTCACGACCACGGCCTGACCGGTGGCGTTCATCAAGGTCGCCGAGAGGTCGCCGACCAGTTCGGTGCGGCCGCTGAAGTCCGACACGTCCGCCGGGAGCTGGGCCGGCGGGGTGAGCGGACCCTCCTCGCGGGCCGTGGGAGCGGACACGGCGGGAGGGACGAGCTCGGGATCGGCGGCGAGGATGCGGGTGTGCATCGCGGACAGGCCCGCGCCCGGTTCGACGCCGAGCTCCTCGATCAGCAGCTTGCGGGTGTCGGTGTAGACGCCGAGGGCCTCGGCCTGCCGGCCGCAGCGGTACAGCGCCAGCATCAGCAGCTCGCGCAGCCGTTCGCGCAGTGGGTGCTCGGCCGTCAGGTTGTTGAGCTCGCCGACGATCTCGGCGTGCAGGCCGATGTCGAGGGCCGCGGCGCACAGCTCCTCCGCGGCGGCCACCTGGCGTTCGGCGAGCCGCAACCGCTGCGCGTCGGCGTAGGGGCCGGGGACACCGGTGAGCGGGCGGCCGCTGAAGAGGTCCAGCGCCTGCGCCAGCAGGCGGTGCGCCTTGTGCTTGTCGCCCGAGGCGCGTGCGGCGGTGGCCTCGGCGGAGAGCCGTTCGAAGACCGTCAGGTCGAGGGCTCCGGCGGGGATGCGCAGCGCGTAGCCGTCGGCGACCGAGACCAGCAGCTCGGCGGGGCGGCGCACTTCCCGGCGGGGCTCGATGACGGAGCGCAGGCGGGAGACGTACGTGCGCAACGCCGCCACCGCCTGGGCCGGGGGCCGTTCGCCCCAGAGCGCGTCGACCAGGTCCTGGGCGGTGACGGGGCGTCCCGAGTGAAGCAGGAGGGTGGTCAGAACGGCTTGTTGCTGGGGGGAACCGAGGGAGAGGGGTTTCCCGTCGAGCCATGCCTGGACCGGACCGAGGACTTGGAAGCGCAGCGCAGGGTTCTGCGGCGTCTCCAGAAACTCCATGAAGTCCCCCGATGGCCTGTGGTGTCGATTCCGTGAATGGGCGCTCGGCGGTCCGCCGCGGTGGTTCAGCTTAGGCGGACGCCCGACTCTGCCGGATGACCCTGCAAGCCGCACGATGTTTATCGGACATTTAATCAACCCTACGATACTGTCCGCGCGCCCGCGCCACAGAGGTCGGGCCGAAGACAATTGATGACCGAAAGGCGGCCGCCCAATGGCCAACGACCAGAGCGAGACCCCGGAGCCGTCGGCGCCCCAGGACGCGGCGCGGACCGGCACCACGGCCGCCGCTGTGGAGGCGGGCAAGGCTGTCGAGGGCGCGGTGACCGCGTCCTCGAACCCGGCCGAGTACACCGCGCCGACCGACGCGGAGAAGGGCGCGTTCGAGAACGGGCCGTTCGGCGACGAGGGGCAGTACATCGAGGAGCCCGCCCGTCCGGCCGGGGGCAAGCCTGGCAGCCCGTACGAGCCGGAGAGCCTCGTCGGCGGCCACCCGTAGGCCGTTCCGGTCGACGTGCCCCTGCGCCCCCGTCCGGGCGTGGGGGCGCTGTCGGTTATGTGCGCGCCAATTCGTGTGCGGGCGCATTGCGGTGGCCGAATCCCGCCCCTGGTGCACACATGGTGACCGGCGCTATCCGTAACGTGCCCGGCGTCAGGCGTCGGACGTTCCGGAATTACGGATTCACCAGGGGGATTGCCGGGTCCTGATTGTTGTGGTTTGCGTGGATTTTTCCGCAATTCCCGGCGCTGGTCTCAATCGCCTGAATCGTCGGCCCCGGGGGCGGGTGCGACGTGGTGCGGTTCGGCGGCCCATTCCCGGCCGCCGCCCTCGGGGCGCAGGTAGTGCTCGCCGCCGATGGTGTCCATGTAGATGCCGGTGCGTCCGGTCCTCCGGTCGAGGACGAGTTCACCCACGTGGGGCCGGTAGGCCGGGGCTTTGCGCTGTCGGGTGCTCACCGTGCTGCTCCTCGCTCTGGTCGGCGACTGGCCAGCATCTCTAGAGAAGCTAATATCTCTAGAGATGTCAACGGTCGTATCTCCTTACCGGCGACCGCGGGCGCGCCTACGATTTCTCCGAGGCAGAGGGAGCAGCGATGACCGGCGGCAATGGCGACAAGCAGCCCAAGTACCAGCGGATCGCCGAGGCGCTGAAGGCGGCCATCGACACCGGCCGGTACCGCGCGGGCGACCGGCTGCCCGGCGAGAACGACCTCATGGACGAGTACGGCGTGGCCCGGATGACCGCCCGCCAGGCGCTCGGCGTGCTGCGGAGCGAGGGCATCGCCGAGGCGCGCCGCGGCGCCGGGGTGTTCGTCCGGGACTTCCGGCCGCTGCGCCGGCGCGGCATCCAGCGGCTGGCGCAGGGTCAGTGGGGGTCCGGCCGGTCGATATGGTCGGCGGACATCGACAACCGCAGCCTGGTCGTCGACCAGGTGTCCGTCACCGAGCGGAGCGCGCCCGAGCACGTGGCCCGGGTGCTCGGGGTCGACCCGGACTCCCCGATGTGCGTGCGGCACCGCCGCTTCGTCCTGGACGGCAAGCCGGTGCTGCTCTCGACCTCCTACCTGCCGGCCGTGCTGGTCGCGGGCACCGCCATCACCCGTGAGGACACCGGCCCCGGCGGCACCTACGCCCGGCTCGCCGAGATCGGCGCCAAGCCCGTGCACTTCCGCGAGGAGGTCCGCTCCCGGATGCCCAGCGGGGAGGAGTCCGCCCGCCTGGAGCTGTCCGCGGGCACCCCGGTCATCCTGATCTGCCGCACCGCCTTCGCCGACGAGGGCCAGGTCGTCGAGCTCAACGAGATGATCCTGGACGCCGCCTCCTACGTCCTGGAGTACGACTTCGACGCCTGAGCCGCGCGCGGGGACACCACCGCCCCGGCCGCAGGGGCGACCGGGGCGGTGCGGGGCCGGTGGCGGCTACTCCTTGGAGCGGACGCGCAGGTTGGTGATCAGCGGGCCCTCGGTGGTCTCGCGGAAGAAGTCGTTGCCCTTGTCGTCGACGACGATGAAGGCCGGGAAGTCCTCGACCTCGATGCGCCAGACCGCCTCCATGCCGAGCTCGGCGTACTCCAGCACCTCGACCTTCTTGATGCAGTCCTGGGCGAGACGGGCGGCCGGGCCGCCGATCGAGCCGAGGTAGAAGCCGCCGTGCGCGGCGCAGGCGTCGGTGACCTGCTTGCTGCGGTTGCCCTTGGCGAGCATGACCATCGAGCCGCCGGCCGCCTGGAACTGGTCGACGTAGGAGTCCATCCGGCCGGCCGTGGTCGGGCCGAAGGAGCCGGAGGCGTAGCCCTCGGGGGTCTTGGCCGGGCCCGCGTAGTAGACCGGGTGGTCCTGGAGGTACTTGGGCATGCCCTCGCCGGCGTCCAGGCGCTCCTTGATCTTGGCGTGGGCGATGTCGCGGGCCACCACCAGGGTGCCGGTGAGCGAGAGCCGGGTCTTCACCGGGTACTTGGACAGCTCGGCGCGGATCGCGGACATCGGCTGGTCGAGGTCGACGCGCACCACGTCGTCGTCGAGGTGCTCGTCCGTGGTGTCCGGCAGGTACTTCGCCGGGTCGGTCTCCAGCTGCTCCAGGAACACGCCCTCGGCGGTGATCTTGCCGAGCGCCTGGCGGTCGGCGGAGCAGGAGACCGCCATCGCGACCGGCAGCGAGGCGCCGTGCCGCGGCAGGCGCACCACGCGCACGTCGTGGCAGAAGTACTTGCCGCCGAACTGGGCGCCGATGCCGATCTTCTGGGTCAGCTCGGTGACCTTGGCCTCCAGCTCCAGGTCGCGGAAGCCGTGGCCGGTCCTGGCGTCGCCCGAGGTCGGCAGGTTGTCCAGGTAGTGCGCCGAGGCGTACTTGGCGGTCTTCAGCGCGAACTCGGCGCTGGTGCCGCCGATCACGATGGCCAGGTGGTACGGCGGGCAGGCCGCGGTGCCCAGCGAGCGGATCTTCTGCTCCAGGAACGAGAGCATGCTGGCCTCGTTCAGGATGGCCTTGGTCTCCTGGTACAGGTACGACTTGTTGGCGGAGCCGCCGCCCTTGGCCATGAACAGGAACTTGTACGCGTCACCGTCGGTGGCGTACAGCTCGATCTGGGCCGGCAGGTTGTTGCCGGTGTTCTTCTCGTCCCACATGGTCACCGGGGCCATCTGGGAGTACCGCAGGTTGAGCTTGGTGTACGCGTCGAACACGCCGCGCGCGATGGCGGACTCGTCGCCGCCCTCGGTCAGCACGTTCTGGCCGCGCTTGCCCATGACGATCGCGGTGCCGGTGTCCTGGCACATCGGGAGGATGCCGCCGGCCGAGATGTTGACGTTCTTCAGCAGGTCGAGCGCGACGAAGCGGTCGTTGGGGCTGGCCTCCGGGTCGTCCAGGATGCGGCGCAGCTGGGCGAGGTGGGCCGGGCGCAGGTAGTGCGAGATGTCGTGCATCGCCTCGGCCGTGAGCAGCCGCAGCGCCTCGGGCTCGACCTGGAGGAAGGTACGACCGCCGGCCTCGAAGGTGGAGACACCCTCGGAGGTGAGCTTGCGGTAGGGGGTCGGGTCAGCGCCCAGGGGGAGCAGGTCGCTGTACTCGAAGTCTGGCGTGGGAGCCATGGGGGCGGTCCTTAGCTGTCCAGTTGGTCCGGCTGCGTCGGCGAAGCACCATCCAGGGTAGGACCAGGCGGAAGTCGGCATGCGGACAGGGCAGCCTTGCGTGACCGGGCTCACTCGCGCAGGAGTGCGACCCACTAGGCTGACCCCGTGGACAACTCGCCGTCGCACGACGACTCGGGGCAGCCGCCGGTGCCGGCGCCCGTACCGCTGACCAAGCCCGAACCCCAACCCGAACTCAGGCCCGACACCAGGCCGGAGGCCGCGCCGCGGCCGCACGCACCGGTCGCGGAGGCGGAGCTGCGCGTCTCCGACGCCGACCGCGAGAAGGTCGCGGAGCTGCTGCGGGACGCCTACGCCGAGGGCCGCCTGGACGCGGACGAGCACGCGGACCGGATCGAGGCCGCCTACGCCGCGAAGACCTTCGGCGACCTCGTGCCGCTGACCCGCGACCTGCCGGCCCGCCCGCTGTCCTTCGAGAAGCAGCCGCTGGACGCCCCGCGGCCGGCGCGGCCGCAGCCGCCCGCGCGCCAGGAGTCGCCGACGGTGGTGGCGATCTTCGGCGGCGCGTCCCGCAAGGGCCGCTGGCGGGTCGGCTCGCACCTGAGCGCCTTCGCCGCGTTCGGCGGGGTGGAGATCGACCTGACCGACGCCGTGTTCGAGTCCCCCGAGGTGGAGATCACCGTCACGGCGATCTTCGGCGGGATCGAGGTGCGCGTGCCGGAGAACGTCACCCTGCAGGGCTCCGGTGTCGGCATCTTCGGCGGCTTCGACGTCCGGGAGCAGACCGCCGCGGACCCGTACGCTCCGGTTGTGCGGATCAAGGGC
The DNA here is from genome assembly GCF_040636595.1 of Kitasatospora sp. NPDC036755. Classification (NCBI taxonomy): domain Bacteria; kingdom Bacillati; phylum Actinomycetota; class Actinomycetes; order Kitasatosporales; family Streptomycetaceae; genus Kitasatospora; species Kitasatospora sp. NPDC036755. The sequence continues at coordinate 8,980 of NZ_JBEZUT010000101.1, read as the reverse complement.
CTTGCCCTGTTCGGTGGTTGCGAGGCCAAGCCGCGCCGGGGCAAGAAGCTGAAGGAATGGGTGCGCCGCCAACTCGGCACCGACTGACCACCATTGACCTGCGCAGTGCCCGACCGGGAATCAACTCCCGGTCGGGCACTCGGCGTTGCGGCCAGTGCGCTGCGTAGTCGATTGCGTGCAGTGTGCATGAATCGGGGCCGGCCGGGGTAGTTCCTTCCGCACATCGCTTCTTGGACGGCTGCGCACCGGAGGCGGCCGAGCGGCCGTGCCGGGGGTTGGACAGCGGGGGCTCGCAGCCGACGGGGAGCGAGGGGTCCCCCGTGTCCGAGAGCCTCGTCAGGAGTACGGCCGTGCTGCATCCGATCGAGTCCCGCACCACCTCGCCAGTCGCCGCGCAGGTCCTGGAACGCCGCCCCGGCGCCCGGCCGCAGCCGCAGCCCCCGGGCGGCCCGGCGGGGTCCCCCGCGGGCGAGGACAACCCCTGGCACACCGGTGCCGCGTGTCGGCGGGACGAGGTGGGGCTGTTCTTCGCGCCCTCCAAGGAGCCGACGGCGGCCCGGCTGTCGCGCGAGGAGCAGGCCAAGCAGGTGTGCGCCCGCTGCCCGGTGCTGCTGGAGTGCCGCGAGCACGCGCTGGCCCAGCCGGAGCCGTACGGGGTCTGGGGCGGGCTGACGGCCGCCGAGCGGCGGGTGGTGCTGACCCGGCGTCGCCGCCGGGAGGCGGAGCTGCGCGAGGCGGCCCGGGTGACGGCGGTCCCGCGGCGCCGGATGGCCGGGTGACGGCGGGCCCGAGAACGGGCGGACGGTACGCCGAGGCCCCGGCGGAGGGGGATTCCGCCGGGGCCGTCGAGCGTGCCCGGGTGGGGCTCAGTTGGCGCGGTCGAAGTCGATCGCGCTGTACGCCCGCAGCTTCGAGAGCTTGTGGGTGGAGTTGATCTCGCGGATGGTGCCGCTCTTGGAGCGCATCACCAGCGAGCTGGTGGTGGCGGTCTCGGAGCGGTAGTGCACGCCGCGCAGCAGCTCGCCGTCGGTGATGCCGGTGGCGACGAAGAACACGTTCTCGCCGCTGACCAGGTCGTCGGTGGTGAGCACCCGGTCCAGGTCGTGGCCGGCGTCCAGGGCCTTCTGCCGCTCGGCGTCGTCCTTGGGCCACAGCCGGCCCTGGATCACGCCGCCCATGCACTTCATCGCGCAGGCCGCGATGATGCCCTCCGGGGTGCCGCCGATGCCCATCAGCAGGTCGACGCCGGTGCCCTCGCGGGCGGCCATGATGGCGCCGGCCACGTCGCCGTCCGAGATGAACTTGATCCGGGCGCCCGCCTCGCGGATCTCCCGGACCAGGCCGTCGTGGCGGGGGCGGTCGAGCACGACGACGGTGACGTCCTCGACGGCGCTGCCCTTGGCCTTGGCGACCCGGCGGATGTTGACCGCCGCCGGGGCGGTGATGTCGACGAACTCGGCCGCCTCGGGGCCGGCCACCAGCTTGTCCATGTAGAACACGGCGCTGGGGTCGAACATGGTGCCGCGGTCGGCGACGGCCAGCACGGCCACCGCGTTGTTCATGCCCTTGGCGGTCAGCGTGGTGCCGTCCACCGGGTCGACCGCGACGTCGCACTCGGCGCCGGTGCCGTCGCCGACCCGCTCGCCGTTGTAGAGCATCGGGGCTTCGTCCTTCTCGCCCTCGCCGATGACGACGACGCCGTTCATCGACACGGTCGAGACGAGGGTGCGCATCGCCTTCACGGCTGCGCCGTCCGCGCCGTTCTTGTCGCCACGTCCGACCCAACGGCCGGCGGCCATCGCGGCGGCCTCGGTGACCCGGACGAGCTCGAGCGCGAGGTTCCGGTCCGGAGCCTCGGGCGCGACCTCCAGGGCACTGGGAAGGTGGTGCGGGTACTGCGCGGTCATCGTCGTTACCTCTCTGTACGCGACGGCCAGTGAGCGCCCGACTACTGCCTGGTCGAACGCCGTGGTGAGGGTATTGCGATCGTATCTGCCCACGAGATGACTGTCTGTGGCGCGGGTCGCTGCTCTGTGCTGGAAACAGTCGGTTCGTCCCGGTTCACCCGTTCGTGAACACCCCTGGTGGCCGCCCCCGGATATGGATGAGTCACCATGTGGGGGTGGCAGCAGACAGCAAGGGCATGAGGGGTCGGCAGACCGTACGGGACATGGTCCTGTCGATGCTGGCGGTCGGTTTCGTCGTCGGGGTCGGGTACCTGTTCATTCCGCACGGCAGCGGCGGCGACCCGGTGCGCCAGGTCGGGTACAAGGTGGAGGCGGCCTCCGCCCGGCGCGCCGCGCCGTACCAGCTGCTCGCCCCGGAGGGGCTGCCGGACAAGTGGCGGGCCACCTCGGTCGGCTACCGGCCGGCCGACCAGAACAACGGCAAGGGCAACGCCTGGCACCTGGGCTTCGTGACCCCCTCCGGCCAGTACGCGGCGATCGAGCAGAGCGACGTGCCGCGCGACTCCCTGCTGGCCGACCACGTCAAGGGCGCCAAGGAGGACGGCACCTCCGAGGTGGCCGGCCGCACCTGGGACCGGCTGCAGGGCGAGAAGGACCGCGCGCTGGCCGTGCAGACCGGCCCCGGGACCACCCTGCTCACCGGCACCGCCTCCTACGAGGAGCTGGCCGAGCTGGCGCAGGCGCTCAAGTAGCCCCGTCGGGCTCCGCCGCCCCGGCCCGCGCCGGGGCCCGCGCACGCCGAAGGGCCCCGCACCGGACGAACCGGTGCGGGGCCCTTTCGCGCGGGGCGGATCAGACCGTGGTGACGACCTCGTCGTAGGCCAGGCGCGGGCCACGCGGGAACCAGGCGTCGTCGCCCGGCTTGCCGATGTTGACCACGGCCAGCACCGAGTGGTCGCCGTCGAAGAACTCCTTCTCGATGGCGGCACCGTCGAAGCCGGTCATCGGGCCGGCGGCGAGGCCGGCGGCGCGCACGCCGATGATGAAGTAGGCGGCCTGCAGGGCGCCGTTCAGCGTGGCGGAGCGCTCGCGGACGGTGCGCTCCGAGAAGAACGCGTCCTTGGCCTGCGGGAAGTGCGGGAACTGGGTCGGCAGCTCCTCGTGGAACTCGTTGTCCACGGCCAGGACGGCGACCAGCGGGGCGGTGGCGGTCTTGGCCTTGTTGCCGTCGGCCATGTGCTGGACGAGGCGCTCGCGACCCTCCGCGGAGCGGACCAGGACGACGCGCAGCGGCTGCTGGTTGAAGGCGGTCGGACCGAACTTGACCAGCTCGTAGATGGCCTGGATCTGCTCCTCGGAGACGGGCTCGTCGGTGAAGGTGTTCGCGGTGCGGGCCTCGCGGAACAGCAGGTCCTGGGCGGCGGCGTCGAGTGCCAGGGCGTCGGTGGTCATGCTTCGTACCTCTTGCGGAAGGGGGGGGCTCGTCGGTGTGATCGGCCGCGGCCGGTCACTTCCACCAACATAGGTGAATATTCAACGATTCCCCAAGCGGATGTGACCCGCCTCACTCGCCGCCCGGCGCCGCGCCCTCCTCGGCGGCCAGCGCCGCGTCCAGCCGGGCCCGGGCGCCGTCCAGCCAGCGCTGGCACACCTTCGCCAGCTGCTCGCCGCGCTCCCACAGGGCCAGGGACTCCTCCAGCGACGTCCCGCCGTTCTCCAGCTGCCGGACGACCTCCAGCAGCGCGTCCCGGGCGTGCTCGTAGCCCAGCGCGTCGTCCGGGTTGGGCGCCGCGGCCGCCGTGTCCTGCTGTTCCTGCTGCTCTGCCATGCGTGCCAGCGTAGGGGCTGCGGGCGACAGCGCGGCCTACTCCCCGCCGCCCGCGGTGGCGCCGGCGCCCGGGGCCCCGGTGGAGCCGGTGCCCGCGGTGGAGCCGGTGCCCGCGGTGACGTCGAAGCCGCCGCCCGCCACCCGGGCGTGCAGGGCCTCGCCGGACGCGACCTGCGCCGGGTCGGTCACCACCGTGCCGTCCGTCCGCTGGAGCACCGCGTAGCCGCGCTCCAGGGTGGCCGAGGGCGAGAGCGCCACCACCCGGGCCAGGGTGTGCCCGAGATCGCTCTGCGCGTGGTCGAGCCGGTGCCGCAGGGTGCGCCGGGCCCGCTCCAGCAGGCCGTCCACCTCCTGCCCGCGCCCGTCCAGCATCCGGTGCGGGGCGGCCAGCGAGGGGCGGCTGCGCACTCCGTCCAGCCCGTGCTGCTCGCGCTCCACCCGGGACAGCACGTGCCGGCGGGCGCGGTCGCGCAGCTGGCGGACCTTGGCCAGCTCCTCGCCGACGTCCGGGACCACCCGTTTGGCCGCATCGGTCGGGGTGGAGGCCCGCAGGTCGGCCACGAAGTCCAGCAGCGGCTGGTCCGGCTCGTGGCCGATCGCGCTCACCACCGGCGTCCGGGCGGCCGCGACCAGCCGCACCAGCCCCTCGTCCGAGAACGGCAGCAGGTCCTCCACGCTGCCGCCGCCGCGGGCCACGACGATCACGTCCACCTCGGGGTGCTCGTCCAGCTCCCGCACCGCCGCGCTCACCCGCTCCACCGCGCTGACCCCCTGCACCGGGACGTTGCGCACCTCGAAGCGGACGGCCGGCCAGCGCCGCCGGGCGTTCTCCAGGACGTCCCGCTCGGCCGCCGAGCCGCGCCCCGTGACCAGCCCGACGCACTGCGGCAGGAACGGCAGCGGCCTCTTGCGCTCGGCCGCGAACAGGCCCTCCCCGGCGAGCCGCCGCTTCAGCTGCTCCAGCCGGGCCAGCAGCTCGCCGAGGCCCACCGGGCGGATCTCCGAGGCGCGCAGCGACAGCTGGCCGCGCGCCGCGTACCACTCCGGCTTGGCGTGCACGACGACCCGCGCGCCCTCCTGCACCACGTCCGCGACCGCGTCGAAGACCGAGCGGAAGCAGGTCACCGTGAGCGACACGTCGGCCTGCGGGTCGCGCAGGGTCAGGAACACCACGCCCGCGCCGGGGCGCCGGCTGAGCTGGGTGATCTGCCCCTCCACCCAGACGGTGCCGAGCCGGTCGATCCAGCCGCCGATCAGCGCGGAGACCTTGCCGACCGGGAGCGGCGTTTCGGGGGAGCTGGTGTTGGCCATGCCCACGAGGCTAGCGGCGCCGGCGGACACGGCCGGGGCCGTGGGCGCCGTCCGGTCCGGTCACGGCTGCCGCCGCCCGCCCACCCGGCCGGGGCCGCCCCGGCCGGCCGCGCCCTGGACGGCGAGCACCACCAGGCCGACCGCCAGCCAGACCAGCCCGACGACCTGCGCGGTGGTCGAGGCCTCGTACACCACCGCCGCGATCACCGCGATGCCCAGCACCGGCACGACCACGTGCGGGATCCACCGCCGCGAGCCGTGCCGCACGGCGTACCAGCCGACCACCGAGGCGTGCAGCAGCGCGAAGGCGGTCAGCGCGCCCACGTTCACCACCGAGGTGAGCTGGTCCAGCCCGTCGTCCCGGGAGGCCGCCCACACCGCCGCCGCCATGGTGATCACCGCGGCCGCCAGCAGCGCCCGGCGCGGCACCGCGCTGGCCGGGTCGACCGAACCGAGCACGCGCGGCAGCCGGCCGTCCCGGCCCATCGCGAAGACCAGCCGTCCGGCCGCGGCCTGCCCGGCCAGGGCCGCGAACGCCGCGCCGATCGCCTTGCTGGCCGCCACCAGCACGTGCAGCCAGTGCCCGACCCCGCTCTCCACGGTGTCGTAGAAGGCCGAGCCCTGCGCCGCCGGGTCGGCGGCCAGCTGCTCGGGGCCGGTCGGCTCCAGCAGCGCCGCCAGGTAGGTCTGGGCGACGAACAGCACCCCGGCCAGCGCCAGGCACCAGAGCACCGCCCGGGCCACCGCCGCCGAGGCGCCGACCGCCTCCTCCACGAAGGTGGCGATCGCGTCGAAGCCCAGGTAGGAGAGGACCGCGACGGACACCGCCGAGATCACCGCGGACAGCGAGAAGCCCCCCACGGCGGTGAACGGGGTGTCCCAGCCCCGCCGGGCGCCGTCCTGGACCAGCGCCACCACGGCCGCGGCCATGAACACCACCAGCACCGCGATCTCCATCGCGAGCACCGCGAAGCCGACCGCCGCCGCTGTCCGCACCCCGACCAGGTTGAGCGCGGTGGTCACCACCACCGCGAGCGCCGTCCAGACCCAGCGCGAGACGTCCGGCACCAGGGAGTTCAGCGCGATCCCGGAGAACAGGTAGGCCACCGCGGGGATCAGCAGGTAGTCGAGCATCGCCATCCACCCGGCGACGAAGCCGGGGCCCTCGCCGAGCCCGGCGCGGGCGTAGGCGAACACCGAGCCGGTCTGCGGCACCGCGCGCACCATCTGGGCGTACGAGAAGGCGGTGAAGCCCATCGCCACCGTCGCGGCCAGGTACACGGTGGCGACGGCGCCGTGGCTCTTGGCGTCCAGTACGCCGAACACGCCGACCGGGGCCATCGGGGCGATGAACAGCAGTCCGTAGACCATCAGATCGCGGACGCCCAGGCTGCGGCGCAGGCCGCTCGGCGTCGCCTGCTCGCTCACAGAGCTCATAGACACCATATTTTGACCGCTGTTGACCGGGTCTGCACGGAAAGCGCCCGCCATCGGCGCGGCTTCCCGCCCGGGGCGGCACCACCGGCGGCCGCCCGTACGATGGAGCCATGTCCAAGACCGCGCAGCGCCGTGTCCTGCTCGCCGCCCCCCGGGGCTACTGCGCGGGAGTCGACCGCGCCGTGATCGCCGTGGAGAAGGCCCTGGAGCAGTACGGGGCGCCCATCTACGTCCGCAAGCAGATCGTCCACAACAAGTACGTGGTGCAGACCCTGGAGAAGAAGGGCGCGATCTTCGTCGACGAGACGGAGGAGGTGCCCGAGGGCTCGATCGTCGTCTTCTCCGCGCACGGCGTCGCTCCGTCCGTCCACGACGAGGCGCGGGCCGGCCGGCTGGCCACCATCGACGCGACCTGCCCGCTGGTCACCAAGGTCCACAAGGAGGCCGTGCGCTTCGCCGACGAGGGCTTCGACATCCTGCTGGTGGGCCACGAGGGCCACGAGGAGGTCATCGGCACCATGGGCGAGGCCCCGGACCGGATCCACCTGGTGGACGGTGCCGAGGACGTCGCCAACGTGCGGGTCCGGGACGAGTCCAAGGTCGTCTGGCTGTCCCAGACCACCCTGTCCGTGGACGAGACCATGTCCACCGTCGGCGAGCTGAAGAAGCGCTTCCCGGAGCTGGTCAGCCCGCCCAGCGACGACATCTGCTACGCCACCCAGAACCGCCAGGTCGCCGTGAAGCAGCTGGCCCCGGAGACCGACCTGCTGATCGTGGTCGGCTCCAAGAACTCCTCCAACTCCGTCCGCCTGGTCGAGGTCGGCCTGGAGTACGGCGCCAAGGCCGCCCACCTGGTGGACTTCGCCGAGGAGATCCGCGAGGAGTGGCTGGAGGGCGTCACCACGGTCGGCCTGACCAGCGGCGCCTCGGTGCCGGAGATCCTGGTCGACGGCGTGCTGGAGTTCCTGGCCGGGCGCGGTTACGACACGGTCGAGACGGTCAAGACCGCCGAGGAGCACCTGACCTTCTCGCTGCCCAAGGAACTGCGCCGCGACCTGCGCGCCGAGGCGGCGGGCAAGCTCTGATCCCTCCCGGAAGGCCCGGTGTCCCGCGCGGGGCGCCGGGCCTTCCGCTGTGCGGGCCCCGGCCCGCTCTCGTAACTTTGTGCACAGGCTGTGGACGACTCACCGGCCGCGGACCGGCCAGGTCGGCGGCCGACGGCGGAGGGTGGACGTGATGACGGCGGTATTCGGCGTGGACATCGGCGGCTCGGGGATCAAGGGCGCGCCCGTCGACCTCGCCCGGGGCGCGCTCGCCGAGGAGCGCCACAAGGTGCTCACCCCGCAGCCCTCCGCCCCCGAGGCCGTGGTCGCCGCCGTCTGCGAGGTGGTCCGCCACTTCGACCACCAGGGCCCGGTCGGGCTGACCTTCCCCGGCGTGGTGGTCGACGGCCGCACCAGGACGGCGGCCAACGTGGACAAGGGCTGGATCGGCCTGGACGCGGCGGGCCTCTTCAGCCAGGCGCTGGGGATGCCCGCGACCGTCCTGAACGACGCGGACGCGGCCGGGCTGGCCGAGCTGACCCACGGCGCCGGGCGGGGCGAGTCGGGCGTGGTCCTGGTGCTCACCTTCGGCACCGGCATCGGGAGCGCCCTGTTCGTGGACGGCGTGCTGGTGCCCAACACCGAACTGGGGCACCTGGAGCTGCGCGGCAAGGACGCCGAGCGCCGGGCCTCCTCGGCCGCCAAGGAACGGCACGGGCTGAACTGGGAGCAGTGGGCCGGGCGGGTCGACGAGTACCTGGACCTGGTGGAGAGGCTGTTCTCGCCCCGGCTGGTCGTGATCGGCGGCGGGGTGAGCCGCAAGCACGAGAAGTTCCTGCCGCTGCTGAAGGAGCGCGAGGCGCGGGTGGTACCGGCCGAGCTGCGCAACGACGCGGGCATCGTCGGGGCCGCCATGGCGGCGGCCCGGGCGGAGGGCTGAGGAGGCGCTGCCCGCGGCCTCGGCTGCGTCCCGGGGCTCCGGCCCTTGCCTCCGGCCCCGGCGGGGGCCTCAGCGGGAGCGGTGGATCCGGCGCTGGGCGACGAAGCGGGCGAGCACGATCAGCGCGGCCAGTCCGGTGCCGGAGAACAGCCAGCCGGCCCGCAGCGCCAGCCCGGTCGCCAGCGAGACCACCTGGGCGGTGACGCCCGGGGAGCTCACCGGTTCGAGCAGCAGCATCGCCAGGGCGAAGGCGATCGGCCCGCTGATCGGCGCGGCGAGCAGGTCGGCGTAGCGCACCCGGACGGCCAGCTGGAAGCAGACCGCCAGGTAGCCGAGGCCGAACAGCCAGCCCAGGCCGTCGAAGAGCAGCCGGTCCACGCCCGCCACCGCGAGCGTCGCCAGGACGGCGACCACCCCGGTGCCGACGGCCGTCAGCCGGGTCGGCCGACCGGTGCGCCGCCGCCCGTACGGCTGCTCGTCGTCGCGCCCGCGCCCGCGCAGCGGCAGGCGCAGG
>NZ_JBEZUT010000100.1:0-26413 GCF_040636595.1 Kitasatospora sp. NPDC036755 | reverse complement strand
GCGTCGGCGAGCAGCTGCCTGGCCTTGGCGAGGTCGCGGGTGCGCTGCGGGACGTCCTTGGCGAAGGCCGGGTCGCCGGCCTCGGTGAGGTCGATCGACGGCAGCGGGCGGCCGCGCCGCAGGTCGCGGGCCCAGCCGAGGTACCGCTCGGCGTCCTCGGGCCGGGCCTGGCCGGCCAGCGCGGACTCCGCGCGCACCAGCAGCCGCTCGGGCGCGTCGCCGAGGGCGTGCCGCCGGGCCGGGGTGGAGAGCGCGAGGCTCTGCCAGGCCGCCTCGACCGCGCCGACCAGCGCGGTGCGGGCGGCGGCGTCCGGTCGGCCGGGCCCGGTCCGCAGCAGCCGGGCCGCGGCCTCCAGGGCACGGGCGGTGGCGATCCGCTCGGGCCCGTACGGGCGCACCAGGGCCGGGGCCATGCAGACCAGCCACGCCACCGCGGCGCCGAGCGCGGTGAGCGCCAGGTGCGGCGGCACCTCGGCGAGCCGCTGCGGGAGGAAGGCGCAGCTGGCGGAGGTGAAGGTGATGATCAGGCTGCCGGGCGGGCCGACCCGGGCGGCGTCGCAGAGCAGCTTGTGCAGGGCGGCGAGCACCGCCGACACCGCGACCAGGACGGCGGCGTCCCGGGCCAGCGCGGCGGCGGTGAGGGCGGCGCCGGTGCTGAGCACGGTGCCGAGCAGCACGCCGGACAGCATCCGGGCCCGGGGCCGGTACGGCAGGCCGTGCCCGTACAGCGCGCCCAGGCCGCCGGCCGAGGTGTAGAGGGCGAGGTCGAGCCGGCCGAGGCCGAGCAGGGTGAGGTTGAGCGTGCCGAGGGTGACCACGGCGCTGAGCGCGGGCTTGTGCCAGCCGTCCCCGGCCGGACCGACCCGAAGTGCCTGGCGGAACTGGGCGGTTGTGACCATGGAAAAAGATTAGCAGGTAATTTACCTGTGAAACATCCGGGCGGGACCCCTCGGGCCGGGGGTCCCGGACACCCGCCCGAAAAAAGTCGCGGCCGGAGCGATGAGTTCTGCGGCGCACCCCGGTCTACCCCCATGACCGACTCGCGCGACAGAAGGAACACACCGAATGAGCACCGTGGTCTCCACCGACGGCACCGTCCTCGCCTGCACCGTCATCGGCTCCGGCCCGGCGGTCGTCCTGGTCGACGGCGCGCTGTGCCGCCGCGACATGGGCCCGAGCGCCGCGATCGCCGGACAGCTGGCGGAGCACCACACCGTGTGGAGCTACGACCGGCGCGGTCGCGGCGACAGCGGGGACACCCTGCCCTTCGCGGTGGAGCGCGAGATCGAGGACCTGGCCGCCGTCATCGCCGCGGCCGGCGGCTCGGCCGGCGTCTTCGCCCACTCCTCCGGCGGCGCGCTCGCACTGCGGGCCGCCGCCGCGGACATCGGCATCACCCGGCTCGCCGTCTACGAGCCGCCGTTCAGCACCGACGAGGCGCAGAGCGAGCGCTTCCGCCAGTACGTCGCCGAGCTGACGGCGGCGCTCGCCGAAGGACGCCGCGGGGACGCCGTCGCGGCCCTCATGGTCTACGCGGGAGCGCCGGCGGAGATGGTCGACGGGATGCGCGGCGCGCCGGTGTGGCCGGCGTTCGAAGCGGTCGCCCCGACCCTGGCGTACGACGCGGCGGCGCTCGGCGACCGGACCGGCGCGGTCGTCCCGGTCGACGTCCTGGGCAAGATCTCCGTGCCGACCCTGGCCCTGGACGGCGGCGCCAGCCCGGAGACGCTGCGGGCCCCGACCCGCGCGGTGGCGGCGGCCGTGCCGGGCGCCGAGCACCGGACGCTGGAGGGCCAGACCCACGAGGTGGCGGCCGAGGTGCTGGCTCCGGAGCTGCTGGCGTTCTACGCCTGACACTCCGCCCGGACGGCACCGGGCGCGGAAACCGCCCGCGGCCCCGGACGGCACCGGGCACGGAAACCGCCCGCGGCCCCGGACGACCCGCCGGGGCCGGGCGGTCTTCCCGCCGACCGCCGCGCCGTACGCCGTACGCCGTACGCCGTCCATGGGCCCGTACGCCCCCGCGACGGGGGTCGATTGCCCGTTCGAGCAGAGCGGACAGAGGTTCGACCGACGCCCTCCCGCGGGCTCCCGCCACCGGGCCCGCCCGGTGACCCGCCGGTACGAATGGCCCCGCACGGCACACCTCGGCACACCCCCTCCTCATATGATCGGAGCGACATGCGCCATGCTTGGTGATGCAGAACACTGAACGGAACTTGCGCCGGACGGCCCACCCGCCGTACGGCCGAGAAGGAGGAAGCACGTGGACGACGTTCTGCGGCGCGCCGCACTCTTCGCGGCACTCGACGACGAACAGGCCGGCGAGCTGCGCGCTTCCATGACCGAGGTCACCCTCGCCCGTGGGGAGTCGCTGTTCCACGAGGGCGACCCGGGCGACCGGCTGTACGTCGTGGCGGAGGGCAAGGTCAAGCTGCACCGCGCCTCGCCGGACGGCCGCGAGAACATGCTGGCCGTGCTCGGCCCCAGCGAGATGATCGGCGAGCTGTCGCTGTTCGACCCGGGCCCGCGCACCGCGACCGCCAGCGCGCTGACCGAGGTCAAGCTGCTGGGCCTCGGCCACGGCGACCTCCAGCCCTGGCTGCACGCCCGCCCCGAGGTCTCCATCGCGCTGCTGCGGGCCATCGCCCGCCGCCTGCGCCGGACCAACGACGTGATGTCCGACCTGGTCTTCTCCGACGTGCCCGGCCGCGTCGCCAAGGCCCTGCTGGACCTCTCCCGCCGGTTCGGCGTGCAGTCCGAGGAGGGCATCCACGTCGCCCACGACCTCACCCAGGAGGAGCTGGCCCAGCTGGTCGGCGCCTCCCGCGAGACGGTCAACAAGGCGCTCGCCGACTTCGCCGGCCGCGGCTGGCTGAAGCTGGAGGCCCGCGCGGTGGTCCTGCTGGACGTCGAGCGGCTGTCGCGCCGCTCGCGCTGACACGCACCCGCTGACGCGGAAGGGCCCGTCCGGTTCGGACGGGCCCTTCCGCGTTCGCCGAGGCGTTCACCGATACGTCCACCGAGGCGTTCACCGAGGCGTTCACCGAGGCGTTCTCCGGGTCGAGTGGCCCGGCTCCGGGATCAGTCGAGCTCGGGGATCAGCCCGTGCTCCTCCAGGTAGTCCAGCTGGGCCCGCACCGACAGCTCGGCGGCAGGCCAGAGCGCCCGGTCCACGTCGGCGTAGACCCGGGCCACCACCGCCGGCGCGCTCCGGTGGCCCGCCTCGACCGCGGTCTCCACCTGGGCGAGCCGGGCGGCCCGGTGGGCCAGGTAGTAGTCGACGGCGCCGAGCGCGTCCGCGAGCACCGGGCCGTGGCCCGGCAGCACCGTCCGCACGCCCTGGTGGGAGGCCATGGTGTGCAGCCGGCGCAGCGAGTCCAGGTAGTCGCCCAGCCGGCCGTCGGGGTGGGCGACCATCGTGGTGCCGCGTCCGAGCACGGTGTCGCCGGTGAGCACCGCGCCGTCGTCCGGCAGGTGGAAGGTCAGCGAGTCCGAGGTGTGCCCTGGAGTGGCCACCACCCGCAGGTCCAGGCCGCCGACGTCCAGGCGCTGGCCACCCACCAGGCCCTCCGAACCCAGCCGGTGCGCCGGGTCCAGGGCCCGCACCTCGGTGCCGGTCAGCTCGGCGAAGCGGGCCGCGCCCTCGGAGTGGTCGGCGTGGCCGTGGGTGAGCAGGGTCAGCGCGATCCGCTTGCCCCGCTCCTCCGCGAGGTCGATCACCCGGCGCAGGTGGCCCTCGTGCAGCGGGCCCGGGTCGATCACCACCGCGAGGTCCGAGCCCGGCTCGGAGAGCAGCCAGGTGTTGGTGCCGTCCAGGGTCATCGGCGACGGGTTCGGGGCCAGCACGCACAGCGCCCGGGGGGTGGCCTCGCCGCCGACGGCGGCGGCGGGGTCGCCCGGCAGGAGGCCGCTCATGCGCCCGCCTCGCCGCGTTCGGTGGCCGCGTCGCCGCACTCGGTGGCCGCTGCGCGCGACGGGCGCCTCTCGACGGTTCGCCGGCTCACCGGCCGCCTCCGCCGTCTCGGTGCAGGCCCCGCAGCGGCAGCTCCCGGACGAGGGCGCGCCGCGCCGTCGCCTCGGCGGACGGGACCTGGCTCTCGCAGGCGGGGTCACGGGGGATCAGGCGGCGGGCGGGCAGCTCGGGTGCCGTCCGGCGAGCCACGGCGTTGTGGGTCATCGGGCGTCGGTCCTCTCTCTGCGTCGGTGCGGGAAGGGGGTACGGGGTGGTACGGGTCCTGCGGGTCCGACCGGCCGTGCGGGCCGTGCCGGTCGCACGGGTCCGACCAGCCGTACGGGTCGTACGGGTCGTATGGGTCGTACGGGTGGTCCCGACCGGCGGGACCGTCACCGGGAGAACGCTCAGGCGCCCTCGGGGAACTCCCCGTCGATGGTCAACTCCTCGTATCCGGGCCAGCGGACCGTCAGGCGGTCGCCCCGGACCTCGGCCCGGCCCAGGACGGGCGCCAGCGGGCGGGCGGCGGCCGCGGCCAGGGCCTCGGCCGCGGTCCGCGCCGACGACAGCTCGCGCAGCACCGTCACGGTCGGCGGCAGCATGCCGAACCGGCCCTCCCGGTAGCCCCGCACCGCCTCGGTTGGGGTCAGCCAGGCGACCCGGTCGGCCTCGCCGACTTCCAGGGCCGCGCGCTGGCCGGCCGGCAGCACGGCGACGAAGAACCAGGTGTCGTAGCGCCGTTCCTCGAACTCCGGGGTGATCCAGCGGGCCCAGCCGCCCAACAGGTCGCTGCGCAGCACCAGCCCGTGGTCGCGGAGGAACTCGGCGAAGGACAGCTCGTGCGCCTCCAGCGCGGCCCGCTCGGCGGACCAGTCGCGCGGCGCGGCGACGCTGTCGGCGTCCGGCCCGGCCAGCAGCACGCCGGCCTCCTCGAAGGTCTCCCGGACCGCCGCGCAGACCACCGCCCGCGCCGTCCGGGCGTCCACGCCGAGCCGCCGCGCCCACTCCTCGGGCGCCGGCCCGGCCCAGCCCGGCTCGACCTCGGCGTCCCGCGGGTCCACCCCGCCGCCCGGGTAGGCGTACATCCCGGCCGCGAAGGCCATCGAGGTGCGCCTGCGCAGCAGGTAGGCCTCCGGCCCCTGGGCGGTGTCGCGCAGCAGCACGACGGTCGCGGCGGCCCTGGGCACCGGCGGGGTCACCGCGCCGGATTCGACCGCCCGGATCCGGGCAGGCCAACCGGGCGGCATCGGCAGCGTCGTCGCTCGATGGTCCATGCCCGGATGCTAGGGCGTGTCCGACAATTCCCGCCAGGCTCACGGGTCGGGCGGAAACGCTCCGGCCACACTCAGGCCGTGCCCGGCAGCGCTCCGGCCGCGTTCCGGCCGGCACCGTGGTGGCACTCCGGCACCGTGGTGGCACTCCGGTGGCGCGGTGGCACTCCGGTGGCGCGGAGGCACTCCGGTGGCGCGGAGGCACTCCGGTGGCGCGGAGGCGGGGCCGGACAGGCCCGGCCCCGCCTCCGCGATCACGCTCAGGCGGCCTTGACGCGCACCACGAGCTCGACCTCGACCGGCGAGTCCAGCGGCAGCACCGCGACGCCGACGGCGCTGCGGGCGTGCACGCCCGCGTCGCCCAGCACCTCGCCGAGCAGCTCGCTGGCGCCGTTGACGACGCCCGGGACGGCGATGAAGTCGGGGGCGGCGGCGACGAAGCCGACCACCTTGACGACCCGCTCGATCCGGTCGAGGTCGCCGATCACCGACTTCACGGCGGCCAGGGCGTTCAGCGCGCAGATCTGCGCGAGCTCCTTGGCCTCCTCCGGGGACACCTCGGCGCCGACCTTGCCGGTGGTCGGCAGCTTGCCGCCGACGACCGGGAGCTGGCCGGAGGTGAACACGAGGTCGCCGGACTCCACGGCCGGCACGTAGGCGGCGACCGGGGCGGCCACCGGCGGCAGGGTCAGGCCCAGCGCGGCGAGCTTCTCCTCGGCCTTGCTCATGCGTTCTTCTCCCGCTTGAAGTAGGCCACCAGCTGCTCCGGGTTCGGGCCGGGCACGACCTGGACGAGCTCCCAGCCGTCCTCGCCGAAGTTGTCCAGGATGGCCTTGGTCGCGTGCACCAGCAGGGGCGCCGTCATGTATTCCCACTTGGTCATGGCCAGACTCTAGACGAGCCGTCGCGGCGTTCCGCGCCGACCGCCGCGAGGCGTGTGAGGTGGGGCACAAAGAGGGCATGATCCGGCCTGACGGCCCAGGTGCTCACGGCATCCGGCGCGCTCCCTGGTTACCCTCGCGGGAGGGCACCCTGGCGAGGGGCACCCTCGTCAGGAGGGGACGCCCGTAGGACGGAGACGGACGGAGACGGAGCGTGGCACGCACCCCCGGCCAGGCGGCCCGGCGCGACCCCGACTGGGAGGGCGTCCGGCTGCACGTGGTCAGCGGCAAGGGCGGCACCGGGAAGACCACGCTGGCCGCGGCGCTGGCCCTGGCGCTCGCCGCCGAGGGCGGACGGGTGCTGCTGATCGAGGTCGAGGGCCGGCAGGGCGTCGCCGAGCTGTTCGGGATCGCCGCGCTCCCGTACGAGGAGCGCCGGATCGCCTCGGTCTCCCGCGCCCAGCTGGGGCTGCCGGCCGGGCCGGGCGGTCCCGGCGAGGTCTTCGCGCTGGCGATCGACACCGAGCTGGCGCTGCTGGAGTACCTGGAGATGTTCTACAAGCTCGGCCGGGCCGGGAAGGCGCTGCAGAAGGTCGGCTTCGTCGACTTCGCCACCACCATCGCGCCCGGCGTGCGGGACGTCCTGCTCACCGGCAAGGCCTGCGAGGCGACGAGGCGCAAGGACCAGGACGGCCGGCGGCGCTACGACGCGGTGGTGATGGACGCCCCGCCGACCGGGCGGCTGACCCGCTTCCTGAACGTCAACGCCGAGGTCGCCGGGCTGGCCAGGATCGGCCCGATACACACCCAGGCGCAGGCCGTGATGCGGGTGCTGAAGTCGCCGGAGACCGCGGTGCACCTGGTCACCCTGCTGGAGGAGATGCCGGTGCAGGAGACGGTCGACGGCATCGAGGAACTGCGCGAGGCGCGGCTCCCGGTGGGCGGGGTGATGGTCAACATGGTCCGGCCGCCGGTGCTGGACGCGGCGGCGGTGGCCGCGGTGGACGGGGACCACCGCGAGGAGGTCGCGCTGGCCCTCGGGGAGGCCGGGCTCGGCGGGCGCACCCGCGCCGCGGAGAAGGTCCGGGCGACGGTGGAGCCGCTGCTCGACCCGCTGCTGGAGCAGGCCAGGGAGCACGCCGAGCGGGTCGAACTGGAGCGCGCGCAGCGCGCCGACATCCAGCAGCTCCGGCTCCCCACGTACGAACTGCCGCTGCTGGGCGAGGGCGTGGACCTCGGCGGGCTGTACCGGCTGGCGGGCGAACTGAAGCGGCAGGGGGCGGCATGACCTCGAACGGGGTGCGGAGCACCGGGAAGCGGCTCGCGGTGGACGAGCTGATCGACGACCCGAAGACCAGGATCATCGTCTGCTGCGGCTCGGGCGGCGTCGGCAAGACCACCACCGCCGCGGCGCTCGGGCTGCGGGCGGCCGAGCGCGGCCGCAAGGTCGTGGTGCTGACCATCGACCCGGCCCGCCGGCTCGCCCAGTCGATGGGCCTGACCGAGCTCGACAACACCCCCCGGGTGGTGAAGGGGGTCACCGGTATGGAGGGGGCGCCGCTCCGCGCCCCGGACGGGGACGGTGAGCGGCGGGAGGGCGAGCTCCACGCCATGATGCTGGACATGAAGCGGACCTTCGACGAGGTCGTGCTGGCCCACGCCGAGCCCGAACGGGCCCGGGCGATCATGGAGAACCCCTTCTACCAGTCCCTGTCGGCCGGCTTCGCGGGCACGCAGGAGTACATGGCGATGGAGAAGCTCGGGCAGCTGCGCGCCGCCGAGGAGTGGGACCTGATCGTCGTGGACACCCCGCCGTCCCGCTCGGCGCTGGACTTCCTGGACGCGCCCAACCGGCTCGGGTCCTTCCTGGACGGCCGGGTGATCCGGATCCTCACCGCCCCGGCCAAGGTCGGCGGGCGCAGCGCGATGCGCTTCCTGAACGCCGGGATGGGCCTGCTCACCGGCACCCTCGGCAAGATCTTCGGCGCCCAGCTGCTCACCGACGTGCAGACCTTCGTCAGCGCGATGGACTCGATGTTCGGCGGCTTCCGGGAGCGCGCGGACCGCACGTACCAGCTGCTCAAGGCGCCGGGCACGGCGTTCCTGGTGGTGGCCGCGCCGGAGCGGGACGCGCTGCGCGAGGCTGCGTACTTCGTGGACCGGCTGGCCGCGGACCGGATGCCGCTGGCCGGGCTGGTGCTCAACCGGGTGCACGGCACGGGGGCGCCCCAGCTCACCGCGGAGCGGGCACTGGCGGCCGCCGAGGCCCTGGAGGAGAACGGCTCGGAGCACGCCTCGCCCGAGGCGGAACTGCTCGCGGCCGGGCTGCTGCGGCTGCACGCCGAGCGGATGCAGATCATGGGGCGCGAACGCCGAACCCGCGACCGCTTCGTCTCGGTGTACCCGGACGTGCCGATCGTGGAGGTGCCGGCGCTGCCGGGCGACGTGCACGACCTGGACGGACTGCGGGCCATCGGGGACCGGCTCAACGGCGCGGTGTGACCGGGCGCCGGTGGTGCCGTCGCGGCGCGGTTCGCGGTGGTGCCGTCGCGGCGTGGTTCACGACGGTGTCGTCGCGGCGCGGTTCGCGGTGGTGCCGTCGCGGCGCGGTTCACGACGGTGTCGTCGCGGCGCGGCGCGGCGCGGGCCGTGCCCGAGGGCCGACCGGCCCGGATCGCGTGCGCGGCCGGGCTCAGCCCGCCTGGGCGTAGTCCGTCAGTATCACTCCGGTCGCGAGCGACTCCTCGTACTCGGTGCGCGCCGTCTCCAGCAGCTTCCGCCACGAGATGACGGTCGGACGGCGGCGCAGCAGCGCCCGGCGCTCCCGCTCCGTCATCCCGCCCCACACCCCGAACTCCACCCGGTTGTCCAGGGCGTCCGCGAGGCACTCCGTCCGGACGGGGCAGCCGCTGCACACCGCCTTCGCGCGGTTCTGTGCCGCCCCCTGGACGAACAGTTCGTCCGGATCACTCGTGCGGCAGGCGGCCTGCGCACTCCAGTCGTCAACCCAGCCCATGCCGGCGCCGTCCTCTCCCGTATTCGAGGCTCCCCCACGGCGGCAACGGCATATTCACCGTTGCCAGTTGAGGACGTTACGGAAGAACGACAGCTTGCAACAGCCCCTTCGGGCTCAATCTCGCATGACCCAATTGGACTATGGGTGGCGGTCAGCTCACTCGTTGGAGTGATCGCAGGTCGCGCGCCTTGCCAAAAGCGGAGCCCGTACTCTCGACACAGGCGTCATCACTGAGCGCAACCGGCCACAGGGGTACAGCCAGCCACAGCTGCCTCAAAACCCAGCCATCAGCGGGCAATCCGGGCAAGTCTCCTCGCCCACAAGAGTGAATGATGTTGACGCACCGCAGCTGTCGCAAGCTTGTGACAAGCCTAGGCGAACACCTGCCCCTGCGGGCGGGAATCCGCGACGTAGGGTTCTCCTCATGGCACCGAAGCGCCCACAGGCACCCCAGCCCCCAGGCAACACCGGAGCTCCGCGCGGCCGGACCGGCGGATCACCGTTGGAGCACGCCGGCAACGGCGTGAAGTTCCTGGGCGTCAGCGTGCTCTCCGGAGTCCTGCTGGCAGGCCTCGCCCTGCCCGCCGTCGGCGCCATCGGGCTGACCGCCAAGGACACGGCGGAGAGCTTCGACAACATCTCCGACGACTTCAAGACCCCGCCGCTCACCCAGGCGACCCAGATCTTCGACGCCAAGGGCGGTCTGATCGCCAAGGTCTACGAGCGCGACCGCACCGTTCTGACCGCCGATCAGATGTCGCCCTTCATGCGGCACGCCCAGGTGGACATCGAGGACGCCCGCTTCTACGAGCACGGCGCCGTCGACCTCAAGGGCGTCCTGCGCGCGATCAGCAAGAACGCGGAGAGCGGCACCGCCTCCCAGGGCGCCTCCACGCTCACCCAGCAGTACGTGAAGAACGTCAACGTGGAGAAGGCCGGCGACGACCAGGCGGCCGTCCTGGAGGCCCAGCGCAAGACCCTGGGCCGCAAGATCCAGGAACTCAAGGTCGCCATCAAGCTGGAGGAGGACCTGTCCAAGGACCAGATCCTCACCAACTACCTCAACATCACCTTCTACGGCCACCAGGCCTACGGGGTCGAGGCCGCCTCCCAGCGCTACTTCAGCAAGAGCAACAAGGACCTGACCATCGCCGAGGCCGCCACCCTGGCCGGCATGGTGCAGAACCCGTCGTCCTACGACCCGGTGCGCTACCCCGAGAACACGGTCAAGCGCCGCAACGTCGTGATCGACAAGATGCTGGAGAACAAGCACATCACCCCGGAGCAGGCCCAGGAGGCCAAGGCCGCCCCGCTGGGACTGAAGTACAAGGACCCGCAGAACGGCTGCATCACCGCCCAGGCCGGCATGGGCTTCTTCTGCGACTACGTCCGCCACGTGGTCAAGCAGGACCCGGCCTTCGGCAAGAGCGCCGACGAGCGCAAGAAGGTGTGGAACACCGGCGGTCTGAACATCTACACCACGCTGGACCCGGACAAGCAGGCCGCCGCCCAGAACGCCGTCACCAAGAAGGTCAACGTGACCGACCAGGTGTCGGCCGCCGCGACCATGATGGAGCCGGGCACGGGCAAGATCCTGGCGATGGCCCAGACCCGCCCGTACGGCCTGGACCCGAACAAGAACCAGACCGTCGTCAACCTCAACGTGGACGCCGCGATGGGCGGCGGCAACGGCTTCCAGACCGGTTCGACCTTCAAGCCGATCCTGGCCGCGGCCGCGCTGGAGTCGGGCATGTCGAACACCCAGCCGTTCCCGTCCGAGAACAAGATCGACTACCCGCAGATGTCCACCTGCTCGGGCACCTGGAAGAACAACGCCAAGCCCAAGGAGACGGTCAAGAACGAGCAGGACAGCGAGGTCGGGCCGTACCAGCTGAAGGAGGCGATGGCCCGCTCGGTCAACACCTACTTCGTGCAGATGGAGCAGCAGGTCGGCCTCTGCGCGATGAAGCAGATGGCCAACAAATTGGGCATCACCCAGTCCGCCAAGGGCGACGCCTTCCAGGAGGTGCCCTCGATGGTCCTCGGCACCCTGGAGCTCTCCCCGCTGACCATGGCGAACGTCTACGCGACCTTCGCCGCCCGCGGCAAGTACTGCACCCCGATCGCGATCAACAAGATCACCACGGTGGACGGCAAGGAGGTCGCGGTCCCGCAGTCCCAGTGCAGCCAGGCCTTCTCCGACCAGACCGCGGACTCGCTGAACGCCGTCCTGCTGAACGTGACCGAGAAGGGCACCGCGGCCGCCCTGACCATGGACGACGGCCGCAAGATCGCCGGCAAGACCGGCACCACCGACGAGAAGAAGGCCGCCTGGTTCAGCGGCTACACCCCGTCGCTGGCCACCGCGGTCTGGCTCGGCGGCCCGGCCGGCGGCGTCAAGATGAAGAACATCACCATCGGCGGCAAGTACTTCCCCGAGGTCTTCGGCGCCGACGGCCCCGGCCCGATCTGGGCGATGGCGATGAACCAGGCGCTCAAGGGCTCGCCGCTGGAGCCGATCCAGACCGCCAACATCCCGGACCCGCAGCCGGCCGCGCCCACCCCGGGCGCCACCCCGCCGGCCGACCCGAACGCCCAGCCGCCGGCCGGCAACCCGCCGCCGCCGCAGCAGCAGCAGCCGCCGGGAGGCAACCCCAACCTGCCCGGCGGGCTGCCCACCCTCCCCGGCGGATTCACCTTCCCGCCGATGCCCGGAGGGAACGGGAACGGCGGGCGGCACGGCGGCGGCAACGGGAACGGGAACGGCTGACCCGCCCTCCGGCGGCAGACGCCGGGCCCGGACGGCCGGGTGGCCGGGTGGCCGGGTGGCCGCCGGGTGCGGCGGCCGATGAACAGGCGAAGGGGCGCCCTCCGGTAGTACGGAGGGCGCCCCTTCGGCGTGCCACCGGGGCGCCGGGGCTTCCGCCGCCCGGCTCGGACGCACGGGCGTTCGGGCGTTCAGGCTTTCGGGCGTTCAGGCTTTCGGGCCGGGCCTGATCGGGCCCACCCGGGCCGGCTCAGGCCAGGGCGGCCTTCACGGCGGCGGCGACCCGGCCGCCCTCGGCCAGGCCGTCGACCTTGGGCTTCACCAGCTTCATGACGGCACCCATCCCCTGCGGGCCGCTCGCGCCGCTCTCGGCCACCGCGGCGGCCACGATCGCGGCCAGCTCCTCGTCGGTGAGCTGCTTGGGCAGGTAGGTCGCCAGCACCTCGCCCTCGGCCAGTTCCCGGGCCGCCTGCTCCGTCCGGCCGGCGTTCCCGAAGGCCTCGGCCGCCTCCCGGCGCTTCTTCGCCTCGCGGCCGATCACCTTCAGGACGTCGGCGTCGGACAGCTCGCGCTTCTGCTTGCCCGCCACCTCCTCGCTGGTGACGGCGGCCAGCGTGAGCCGGATGGTGGACGCGCGCAGCTCGTCCCGGACCCTGATGGCAGCCGTGAGGTCCTCCTGCAGCTGCTCCTTGAGCGTTGTCATTTCCTCTTCTTATCCTTCGGCTGTGGGTGGGCTCAACCAGGTTTCCCGTGGCATCCACCGGGGTTTCCGCAGTTGAACGAGTATCCCCCGACAACCCCGGACGACCACCGCCCCGCGACGCGCCGGGCGGACGAGGTCCGGGCCGCGGCGGCCCGGACCGCAACCGTAAGGACCGGGAACGGACGGCGGTCGAGTCCGTGAACAATCGACGCCCCACCGCCGGTAACGGGCGAATGGATTCGGCCACACTGGCCGATAATGCTCCAACATTCTCGTCCGAAATGCCAAGAATTGCCGGTTCCGAAGCGAAGTTGCCGGTCCCTGGGGGACGAATCGAACGTTGTGATCGCTTCGCCGGAAATAGTCCGCGTAGTACACTCGTTCGCGCATCGCCGGAGCAGCCGGATGGCGGCGATCACCTCACCGCCGAATCACCTCGAACGCCGCCCTGAAAAGCCATTGAAAACCTTCACCACGTCCCCGATCCATTATTCCACGGCATTGGCAGACTGCCGCCCAGGCACCTGGCGATCCTGACACCTTGCACCCCGGTCGCCTCGCTGCCCGCCGCCGACCCGGGCGGTCGACCCGAGCGCACACGCCCGCGCTCCACCCGACCGCCCGGCCGTCCGGCTGCCCGACCGCCCTCCCGGACGGGCCGGACGGAAGCGACCGTTTCTCGGAGTGATTGGCGCCGCCAGCGGCGCACCTGAGTTCTGACTTTTATTCTGCTCACGACAGCAGGAAGCGCGGGGGAATGGACAGCAATCAGCTTCGCTCGATGTTGGTGACCCAACGGAAGTTGGTCGGATGGAGCCAGGAGCAATTAGCCGAGCACTCCACCGTCAGCGTCCGCACCATTCGCAATCTGGAAACCGGAGCCATCAGGAATCCGCGGCGCAGTTCCGTGGAACTCCTGGTGGGGGCGCTGTTCTCCGCGGCCGCCGGCCGGGACGACGCCCTGCTCTCCCGGGTCGCCCAGGCGGGCGTCCCGGCCGGACTGCTGCCCGCCCGGCCGGAAGCCGGGCCACCGGCCCCCGCCGCCGAACTCCCCGACAACGCGCGCTGGCAGGGGCTGCGGCCCAAGACGGACGTCACCGTCGGCCGTCAGGCCGACCTGCTGCACGTCGTGACCGCCCTGCGCCCGGGCCGCCCGCTCGTGCTCACCGGACCGGCCGGGGTCGGCAAGACCCGGCTGGCGCTCGACGCGGCCGCCCATCTGCTGGACCGCTTCCGGGACGGCGTCGCGGTGCTGGAGCTCGGCTCGGTCACCCCCGAGGCCGTCGACCCGGCGGCCGCCGCGGCCCAGGCGCAGCGCGCGCTCGACACCCTCCTCCGGGGCTTCGGCCACGACCCGCGGACCGGCCCCGAACCGCGGATGCTGCTGGTCGTCGACAACGCCGAGCACGTCATCGACACGGTGGCCCGGCAGGTCAGGGAGCTGCTCGCACGGCACCCGGCGCTCCACATCATGATCACCTCGCTGCGGGCACCCGCCGGCGTCCCCGCCGACCTGTGGGAGGTGTCGCCGCTGTCGGTCGGCCACCCGGACGACCCGTACGGCTGCCCGCCCGCCGCCGAACTGTTCTGCCGCCGGGTGCACTCCGTCGTCCCGACGCTCGACCTCGGCGACCAGATGCCGCAGGTGGTCGAGCTCTGCCGGCGCCTCGGCGGCCTGGCCCTGGCGATCGAGAACGCCGCCGTCCGGATGCGCTCGGTGCCCCTGCACGTCCTGGTGGACGAGTGCCGGGTGCTGCCGATCCTCGCCCAGGAGGAGGTCGGCGGGCTCTCCCACCACCGCTCGCTGCACCGCAGCCTCGCCTGGGCGTACGGGCTACTCGACGAACGGCAGCGCCGGGCGCTCAGACGGCTCTCCCGGTTCCCCGAGGAGTTCTCCATCGACGACGTCCGGCAGGAGCCGGTCGACGGCGGCCGGGAACCATCGCGCAACCTCGACGTGCTGGCCGAGCTGGTCGACTTCTCCGTCGTTCAGGTGAGGCGCGGCCACCAGTACGCGTACCGGGTCCCCCGGATGATGCGCGAGTACGTCAACGCCATCCCGGCTTAAGCCCGGGCCGCTCCGCCCCCGCCCCGCCCCGCCCCGCCCTGTCCTGTCCCCGTCCCCGTCTCCGGGGCGCGGGTGGCGGGTGGCGGGCGGGGCGCGGGTGGCGGGCGGGGCACGGACCTCCTGAGCGGGGGTCAGCCCGCCCCGGCCGGCCGTCACCGCCCCAGCCGGTTACACCTACCCTGGGACGCATGACCGACGGAGCCGTCCCAGCTGCCGGGAACACCGCCACCCGGAACCAGGCCGCACGGAACGCCCCGCCCGGGCTGCTCCTCACCACCCCCGGCGGCAGCCGCTTCCACTTCGACCCCGGCGCCCTCTGCCTGGAACTGCTCACCACCGGCGGCCCCGGCCCGTACGCCCGGTACGAGGTGCTGCACCGGCCCGCCGACCTCGCCGCCTGGCTCCCGCCGTCCCGGCTGCGGCTGCCCGCCGACGCCGTCCGGATCTCCCCCGCCGAACTCGCCGGCACCCGCGCCCTGCGCGACGCGCTCTGGCGCCTCGCCGCCGCCCGGGCTCACGGCCGTCCGGGCGAACCCGCCGACTACGCCGTCCTCAACCGGGCCGCCGAGCACCCGCCCCTGGTCCCCCGGATCGCCCCGGACGGCACCGCGGCAGCACCGCCGACCGCCGACGGAGCGCAGCTGACCTCCACCCTCGCCCGGGACGCCATCGCCCTGCTCACCGGCCCGTACGCGGACCGGATCCGGGAGTGCGCCGGGCACGACTGCCGACTGATCTTCGTCGACACCTCACGGCCCGGCCGCCGCCGCTGGTGCTCGATGGAACGCTGCGGCAACCTCCACAAGGTCCGTGCCCTGCGCGCCCGCAGGGAGTCCCAGGAGGCACCGCCCGCCGCCCCCGACCCCGCCGACTCCGGGCGTGCGCCGGCTGATCCACCGTCTGAGAGCATGGGCTGATGCGACCGCTGTACTCCGTTCCCCTCGGCATCGCCGCCACCGGCGCCGCCTGTCTCGCCTACTCCGTCGGGTACGAGGTCCGGGCCTTCCGCCTCCGCCGGATCGAGGTCCCCGTCCTCCCGCGCGGCGCCCGCCCGATCCGGGTCCTCCAGGTCTCCGACATCCACATGGTGAGCGGGCAGGGCAAGAAGCAGCGCTGGCTGAAGAGCCTGGCCGGCCTGCGCCCCGACCTGGTGGTCAACACCGGCGACAACCTCTCCGACCCGCTCGGCGTCCCGGCCACCCTCGACGCGCTCGGCCCCCTCATGGAGTTCCCGGGCGTCTACGTCTTCGGCTCCAACGACTACTACGGCCCGGCCCGCAAGAACCCCGCCCGCTACCTCCAGGCCATGCGCAGCGGCGCCCACGGCATGAACAACCCCGACGGCACCGCCCGCCGCGGCATCACCGGCGCCGTCCACAACCCGTGGGAGAAGCTCCGCGACGGCTTCGACGGGGCCGGCTGGCTCGACCTCACCAACACCCGCGGCCGGCTCACCGTGAACGGGCTGGACCTGGAGTTCACCGGCCTCGACGACCCGCACATCCGCCGCGACCGCTACAGCGAGGTCGCCGGCGGCCCGTCCCCCGACGCCGACCTCTCCCTCGCCGTCGTCCACGCCCCCTACCTGCGCGTCCTCGACGCCTTCACCGCCGACCGCTACCCGCTGATCCTGGCCGGCCACACCCACGGCGGCCAGCTCTGCATCCCCTTCTACGGCGCCCTGGTCACCAACTGCGACATCGACACCCGCCGGGTCAAGGGCCTCTCCACCCACACCGCCGGCGGCCACCGCTCCCACCTCCACGTCTCGGCCGGCTGCGGCACCAACCGCTACACCCCCGTCCGCTTCGCCTGCCCGCCCGAGGCCACCCTCCTCACCCTCACCCCGGTCCCCCGCTGACCCCCGCCGGACGCCCGCTCGAAACCGGATTTCGTGTCTCGGCGAGCGTCCGGTAGAGTTCTACTCGTCGCGAAGGAGACGGAGCGACAAACAGAAAGACCGGGGTGTGGCGCAGCTTGGTAGCGCGCTTCGTTCGGGACGAAGAGGCCGTGGGTTCAAATCCCGCCACCCCGACCCACTGCAGAGGGCCTGCCGGAGAAATCCGGCAGGCCCTCTGTCGTTGTGCGTGACCGTCGATCACTGGCCAAGCCTGACCCGAGAAGAGATCGCGTGGCCGTGGTGCGGCTCACACGCCTCCCCTCTCGCGTGGGGCCAGCAAGCTCGTCCGGTCAGCGACGGCAGGAACCTAAGGGGCCCCTGCTGCCACCGCTTCGGCCAATCCCGCTGCGACCGCGCTGGGCGATCCCGACCACCCAGTTGCGGAACGCCACACGGAAGCGATGCCGTGGTGCTCCAGGAGCCGGACGTAGACATCGCCAATGCCCTCGGTGAAGAGAGCCAGCTGCTTCGGCTGTTCCTTGGGCGGGTAGAGCAGGAACGAGTACGTCGCCAGCTGCCCGAGCGCCTCTCGCACCGCGTGGGTGGCGTTCCCACGCCGCACCACCTTGGCTTCGATCAGCCAGTGCGTGGATTCATTGCGAGCCACGATGTCCCTCGGGTGCACGTTGGTTCCCACCTCGAATCCGTTGGTGTGGAGGTGGTTTCCATAGTCCCGGACGAGGGTTTCGTGCTTCCTCGTCTTCACGATCTCGCGGCTCACCATGGTCTGCACGTACTCGTCGTCGCTCTTCGGTGCGAAGTGGAGCAGTGCGTCCTTGCTCTGCTCATGAGGCCACGTGCCTTCAGCTCGAAGCGTGCAGATGACGTCCCGCGTCGTCTGCCGCAGCTGCTCCCGAACGACCAGAGCGTCCTGGTAGAGCGCGATGAACTGCCGGAGGTCATCGCACAACACGTCCTCACCGGGCAGATCGTCAACCCTGTACGTGCGGGCGACCACATTCCCGTGCTCGTACGATCGGGGCAGTCCCGACCGTCCGCCGAGGTCAATACTGGCGTCCAGGTTATGACCCCCTCCTGCGGACAACGCTCCTCGAATGGCGCCCGCTTCCTTGGCAAGCCTGCGATTCGCCTCCGCGGACCCGTACTTCCCGTGGAGCTCGGTGACACCGTGGTTCAGGCTGAGCGATACCGTTTCCATGTTCTCGGCGAAGAGGTACACCACGTACATGCCGTGCCGAGCCGTGGTTGTCTCGTCCGGGTCGAAGAACGCCACCCACGGGCAGAAGGCTGCGGCGCCGGCTCCTGCACTCCCCTTGATGACGTATTCGCCCTGCACATGGCTGGCGAAGTGAGAAGGGGCGTCCCGGAGGAGGCGGGCCGTCGGCGTGCTGGTCCCCTGCCGGCGATCGTAGGTCGTACCAACCTCATGCAAGAACTTTCGAATCTTCATGGAGGGCATGGTAGGCCGGTCCCCCGACACCACGACTGCCATCAATCTTCAACTGGTTCCGCCCGGCGAACAGTTCGCTCGATGCTCGTCCCGACCGACGACTACCACCGGCCACGGAACCGCGCCGTGTGCATGAGCGTT
The DNA here is from genome assembly GCF_040636595.1 of Kitasatospora sp. NPDC036755. Classification (NCBI taxonomy): domain Bacteria; kingdom Bacillati; phylum Actinomycetota; class Actinomycetes; order Kitasatosporales; family Streptomycetaceae; genus Kitasatospora; species Kitasatospora sp. NPDC036755. The sequence goes on along the minus strand of NZ_JBEZUT010000100.1, from coordinate 8,300 downwards.
TGCGGTACGAAGCCCAACTCCTACGTCGATGAGTCCATCGATCCGCTGACGTCGAAAGGTCCAAACGTTGCCGGCAGCTGCCCTCACCACCACGCCCACCGACTTCGACGGCTACGGAGAAGTCCCAGGAATCCACGTCGGTCGCTCCTTCGCCAACCGGCGGGAACTGGCGGCCTCCAAGGTGCACCGACCGCTTCAAGCCGGTATCTGCGGCACAGCGGAGTTCGGAGCTGAATCCATCGTCATCTCCGGAGGCTACGAGGACGACGAGGACCATGGCGATGTCATCGTCTACACCGGGCAAGGCGGACGCGACCCGGAAACCCAACGCCAGGTGAAAGACCAAGAACTCACTCGCGGCAACGCCGCCCTGTTCACCAGCCAGACCACGGACTCACCGGTCCGGGTGGTCCGTGCCGTACGGCACAGCTCCAAGACCTCCAACCCCAGCTACCGCTATGACGGGCTCTTCCGGGTCGAGGACTCCTGGCACGATGTCGGCCGTTCCGGATTCCGAATCTGGCGCTACCGACTCGTAAGCCTGTTTGACTACGTACCGGCCCTCCAGACGCCGATACTGCAGGAACCAATGGGGCAGGACACTCCCACACGGCTCGAAGTCAAGGTTCGTCAGATCGTTCGCAGCACCCAGGTGGCGAACTTCGTGAAGCGGGCCCACGACTTCGCTTGCCAGGTGTGCGGTGAGCGGCTTCGCACGCCCACCGGCTCCTACGCGGAGGCGGCGCACATTCGCGGTCTGGGGCAGCCACACAACGGGCCCGATGTTGCCGGCAACGTCCTCTGCCTGTGTCCGAACCACCATGCCCTGTTCGACTTCGGCACTCTGACCATCTCGGAGGAGCTGACCATCACTGACCACGCCACGGGTACAGAAATCGGAAAGCTGCGAGAAGCCCCTGGACATCAGGTGGACCGAGCCCATCTGGCCTATCACCGAGACCACTACTCCGAGGGCTGGAAGCACTCACCGAACGTCGACGAGTAGCAAGTGGACCGCAGGCCCGGCCGGGGGCGGCGGGGCCTGCGGCGTTCGGGAGGGGCGGGCGGGTCAGAGGGTGGTGGGGAGTTCGGTGCGGGAGGTGATGTCGAGCTTGGGGTAGGCCTTGTAGAGGTGGTGGGCGACGGTGCGGGGGCTGAGGAAGAGCTGGGCGGCGATGTCGCGGTTGGTGAGGCCCTGGGCGGCGAGGCGGGCGATCTGGAGCTCCTGGGGGGTGAGCGGGGACGGCGAGGTGCCGGTGGGGGCGGCCGGCGTGGGGGCCGGGGTGCCGGTGGCGGAGAGTTCGGTGCGGGCGCGGGCGGCCCAGGGGTGGGCGGCGAGGCGGTCGAAGGTCTCCAGGGCGGCGCGCAGGTGGGGGCGGGCGTCGGTGCGGCGGCGGGTGCGGCGCAGCCATTCGCCGTAGAGGAGGGCGGTGCGGGCCTGTTCGAAGGGGCGGTGGGCCGCTTCGTGCCGGGAGAGGGCGGCGCGGTAGGCCTCCTCGGCGAGTTCGTCGGGGCCGAGCAGGGCCTGGCAGCGCAGGCGGAGTGCCTCGGCCCAGGGGCGATCGGCGGCGGCCGTCCAGCGGGCGAAGCGTTCGTAGGGTTCGGCGGCGCGTTCGGGGGTGCCCAGGCGGATGGCGGCCTCGACCAGGTCGGGTACGGCCCGGGTGGCGCTGACGTGGTGGCGGTGCGGGCCGGTGGTGAGGGTGTGCAGCCGGTCGGCGGCGGCACCGATCCGGCCCTGGCCGAGGTCGAGCAGGGCGAGCGCCCACCGGGCCCAGGCCAGGCCGGCCGCGGGGGCGGCGGTCTGCGGGCCGGTGGCGGCGAGGGCGGCGGCGGCGAGTTCCGCGCAGTGGTCGGTCCGGCCGTCGAGCGCGGCCAGGTAGGCGAGCAGCGCGGTGAGTTGACTGACCCACTGGTGCTGGCCGGTGTCCCGGGCGAGGCCGAGGCCCTCGGTGGCGGTGAGTTCGGCGTCGCGGTGCCTGCCGTGGAAGAGTTCGGCCTCGGCCCGGAAGAACTGCAGGGTGGGCATCACGCCGACGGTGCCCTTGGCGCGGGCCTCGGCGATCAGTTCGGCGGCGAGTTCGGCGGTCTCCTCGTCGCGTCCGAGGACCAGGGTGGCGCCGCACAGCTGGACCAGGTCGACCGGGCTCTCGGCCCCCGCGCGGCGGGCGGCCTCGGCGGCCTCCCGGACGGGCGGCAGCGGCCCGGCGGGCCGGCCGAGCGCGGGCAGGACGGCCGCGGGCAGGTGGCGGGCGAGCGGGGCCAGCGGGTCGCCGGCGGCGAGCGGCAGGACCGCCAGGCGGTCCAGGACCGCGGCCACCGGCTCTTCCCCCGCGTACCAGGCGGCGTGGAAGGCCTGCAGCAGCATCCGGGCGGCGTACGTCGGGTCGATGTCGGTGCCCGCGGCGTCGAGCAGCAGCCGGTGGGCGGTCGGGTACGCGCCGCGCCAGAAGTGCGCGGTGGCCCGGACCTGGTCGAGCAGGGCGTGCGCCAAGGCGTCGTCGGTGCGTGCGCCCGCCTCGTCGGCGAGCGCCTCGGCGCGCGCCAATTCGCCTTCCTCGGTGGCCGCTTCGGCGGCCAGGACGAGTCGGCGGGTGGCCCCGTCGCGGTCCGGGGTGAGCCGGGCGGCACGCTCGTACGCGGCGGCGCCGCCGTGGCCGCCGCGGCGCTCGGCGCGGACGGCGGCGCGTTCCAGGGCGTCGGCGAGGCCCGCGTCGGGGGCGGTGGCGGCGAGGGCGAGGTGCCAGGTGCGGCGGTCGCCGTCCGGCAGCGCCCGCGCGACGGCGTGGTGGGCAGCCACCTTCTGGTGGTGCGGGGCCCGCTGGAGGATCGCGGAGCGCAGCAGCGGGTGCCGGAAGGCGATCCGGCGCTCGGCCGTGACCGCGACCAGTCCGCACCGCTCGGCGGGTGCGAGGTGCTCGGGGGTGACGCCGAGGTCGGCCGCGGCGGGCAGCACGACGTCCAGGGCGCCGTGCTCCTCGGTGGCGGCGACCAGCAGCAGGGTTTGAGTGGCCGCGGGCAGGCCGGTGACCTGGCCGTGGAAGGCGATCAGCAGCCGGCTGGTGAGCGGCAGGCCGCCCGGCGCCGGAGCCTGCGACCCGGCGGCGACCGGGAGTTCGGTGAGCGCGAGCGGATTGCCGGCCGCCTCGGCGAGCAGTCGGTCGCGGGTGGCGGCGGGCAGGCCGGGACCGGTCCGCCGGGCCAGCAGGCGGGTGGCGTCGGCCTCGGACAGGCCGGCCAGCCGCCGTTCGGGCAGGCCCAGCGGGCGTTCCGCCAGGCCCTCGTCGGGCCCGGACGCGCCGCCGGTGCGGGCGGCGAGCAGCAGGGCGACCCCTTCGGCCTGGAACCGTCGGGCGGCCAGCAGCAGGGCGTCCAGTGAGGCCCGGTCCAGCCACTGCACGTCGTCCATGACGCACAACAGCGGTCGGTCGGTCGCGAGTTCGGCGAGCAGGCCGAGTGTGGCGAGACCGACCAGGAGCCGGTCGGCGCGCCTTTCGTCGGTGTGCCCTTCGTCGGCGGCGGGTCCGAGGGCGGCCGGGGCGTCGACCGGCCCGCTGCCGTCGGAGAGCCCGAACGCCGTTTCCAGCGCCCGCCGTTGCGGCCCCGGCAGGACACCGAGCCGGTCCAGGCCGGGCGCGAGCAGCAGGCTCAGTCCGGCGTACGGCAGCTCCGCCTCGTACTCGACGCCGGCCGCCCGGACCACCCGGAACGCCTGCCCCGCCCGCACGACGGCGTCGTCCAGGAGCGCGGTCTTGCCGATGCCGGCCTCGCCCCTGAACAGCAGCACCCCGCTGCGACCGGCCCGCGCCCCGTCCAACAGCCCGTCCACGGCGGCCTGTTCGTCTTCCCTCCCGTACAGCATGCCTCGACCCTACCCATCCGGTCCGCGCGGCCGCCCCGGCCACGGCCCGGTACTCCGGCGGAGGCTACGTACCCCCTACCCATACGTGACGGATTCGCCTCCGACCGGCCGTCCCTACCGTGGTGAGCACCGGGGCAGCACGCTCCAGGAACCCACCGGAACACGGGAGATGACGATGACCGGGATCACCACCGCCACCCTCCAGCAGCTCGCCGAGCGCTACCTCGCGGTCTGGAACGAGACCGACCCGGCGGCCCGCCGCAAGCTGGTCGACGAGGTGTGGGCCGAGGACGGCCGATACACCGACCCGCTGGCCGCCGTCACCGGCCGGGACGCGATCGACGCGCTGATCGGCGCCGCCCAGGCCCAGTTCCCGGGGCTGGAGTTCACCCTCGGCCCGGTCGACGCGCACCATGACATCGCCCGTTTCACGTGGAACCTCGGCCCGGCCGGCGCCGAGCCGGTGGTGATCGGCTTCGACGTGCTGGCGGCCACCCCGGACGGCCGGATCGGCGCGGTGTACGGCTTCCTCGACCGCGTGCCGGGCGCCTGAGCCCGCGGACCTCCGTACCGCCGCACCGAGGTACCCCCGCGCCGCTACAGCGCCGCACCGCCCGAGGGGCGGGTCCCCCACCACGCCCCGCCCCTCGGCGGCGAACGCCAACCGTGAGGAGCGCCAGAGATGAGCACCGCCCTGAACGCCCGGCTGCCCGGGGAGGTCGCAGCCGGGGCCTCGACACCGACGACACCGACGACACCCACGACGCCACCGCCCCCACCGGCCCCCAAGGGGCTGCTGCCGGTCGTCCTGACCGCCACCTTCATGACCGCCCTCGACATCTTCGTCGTCAACGTCGCCCTCCCCTCCCTCCAGGGCGACCTCGGCGCCGGCCCGGACGCCGTCCAGTGGGTGATGGCCGGTTTCAGCCTGGCCCTCGCGGCCGGCCTGGTCACCGCCGGCCGCCTCGGCGACAGGTACGGCCGCCGCCGGGTGTTCGGGCTCGGCCTGGCCCTCTTCACCCTCGCCTCCGCCGCCTGCGGCCTCGCCCCCACGGCGCCCGCGCTGGTCGGCGCCCGGGTGGTGCAGGGCCTGTCGGCGGCGCTGATGGGCCCCCAGGTACTCGCGATCCTGCGGACCGCGTTCAGCGGCGCCGCGCAGGCGCGGGCGTTCGCCCGGTACGGCCTGACCATGGGCGTCGGCGCGGTGTTCGGCCAGCTGATCGGGGGCCTCCTGATCCGCGCGGACCTCTTCGGCCTCGGCTGGCGCAGCTGTTTCCTGATCAACCTGCCGATCGGGCTGGCCGCCCTGCCGCTGGTCCGCCGCAGTCTGCCGGAGTCCCGCGCCCCGCAGCGGCCCGGCCTGGACCCGGTCGGCGCGCTGCTGGTCACCACCGCGCTGACCTGCCTGGTGCTGCCGCTGATCCAGGGGCCCCGGTCGGGGTGGCCGCTGTGGACCGGGCTCTGTCTGGGCGCCTCCCTCGCGCTGCTGGCCCTCTTCGCCGGACACCAGCACCGCGCCACCCACCGCACGGCCACCGGGTCCGCCCCCACCGGCACAGTCACCCCGCTCGTCGACACCCGGCTTTTCCGCAGCCGCCCCTTCAGCGCCGGTCTGCTCGCCCAGCTCGCCTTCTGGCTCGGCCAGGCCTCCTTCTTCCTGGTGCTCGCCCTGCACCTCCAGTTCGGCCGCGGCCTGGACGCCCTCGGCGCCGGGCTGGTCTTCACCGCGATCGGCCTGGGCTACCTGATCACCTCCAACACCACCCACCGTGTCACCAGCCGCATCGGCGACCGGCGCACCATCGCCCTCGGCGGACTGCTGATGGCCCTCGGGCTCGGTCTCCTGGCGCTCACCGCGTACGACGCCGCGGACGGCGGTGTCCGGTGGCTGGCGCCCGGGCTGTTCGTGGACGGCCTCGGCATGGGCATGGTGATCGCCCCGGTGACCTCGGTGGTGCTGGCCGGCGTCGAGCCGCGGCTGGCCGGCGCCGCGGCCGGGGTGCTGTCCACCGTGCAGCAGGTCGGCGGGGCGCTCGGGATCGCGCTGATCGGCCTGGTCTACTACGGCACCGACGACCCGACCGCCGCCTTCGGCCGCAGTGTCCTCGCCCTGGCGGCGCTGGAGCTGGTGCTCGTCGGCCTGGTCCGCTTCCTGCCGCACGGAGCGCCGTCCGAGGGCTGACCCCGAGCCGCCCGACGTGGTCCCGGTCCAGGACCCGACGTAGTCCCCTGCCCGGGACCCGACCTGAACCCCGGCCCGGGACCCGACGTGATCCCCGGCACGTTCCCCGCCCCCGGCCCGAGCCCGCAGAACCCAGGGCCCGGGCCGGACGTTCGTGGACGCCCCCGGCCGCGCGCGCCGCGGCACCCCCCGGTGGCGCCCCCGGCACCCGGGGCGGGCGGCCCGAAGCCCGCCCGCCCGTTCCCTTCCCTCCCCCCGATCGGGTTGGATGGTCGGATGAGCGAGGAGAAGAGCGCCGTACCGGCGTGGGAGCAGCGGTTCAGGGCGGCCCGGGTGTCGCTGCCCGACTGGGCCGAGGACGCCCCCGACCGGGCGCTGTACGTGTCCAACGCGACCGGCACCTACGAGGTCTACGCGTGGGACCGCGCCACCGGCGCCCACCACCGGGTCACCGACCGTCCGAACGGCACCACCGACGCCGAGCTGTCCCCGGACGGCGACTGGGTCTGGTGGTTCGACGACCACGACGGCGACGAGTTCGGCGTGTGGCGCCGCCAGCCCTTCGCGGGCGGCCCCGACGAGGAGGCCGTGCCCGGCCTCGCCGCCTCCTACTCGGCCGGCCTGGCCCTCGGCCGCGACGGCACCGTGGTCGTCGGACGCTCGACCGACGAGGACGGCACCACCCTGCACCTGCGCCGCCCCGGCAGCGCCGAGCCGGTCGAGATCTACCGGCACGAGGAGTACGGCGGCATCGGCGACCTCAGCCACGACAGCACGCTGCTGGCCATCGACCACACCGAGCACGGCGACGCGATGCACTCCGCGATCCGGGTGGTCCGCCTCACCGGGGACGGCGGCGTCGAGACCGTCGCCGAGCTGGACGAGGTCACCGGCCGGGACGAGCCGCGCGGCGTCGCCTGCCTGGGCTTCGCCCCGGTCGACGGCGACACCCGCCTGCTGGTCGCCCACCAGCGCACCGGCCGCTGGGAGCCGATGATCTGGGACGTCGCCACCGGCGCCGAGACCGCCCTCCCGCTGCGCGACGAGCAGGGCCGCGAGCTGCCCGGCGACGTCTCCGCCCAGTGGCGCCCGGGTGCCGCGGAGCTGCTGGTGGAGCACGAGTACGAGGCGCGCAGCGAGCTGTTCTCGTACTCGCTCGCCGACGGCCGGCTGACCCGCCTGGACACCCCGCGCGGCACCGTCGGCGGCGCCACCGCCCGTCCGGACGGCACCGTCGAGTACCTGTGGTCCTCCGCCGCCGAGCCCTCCGCCGTCCGCTCGACCGCCGGGACGGTCGTGCTGCGGGCGCCCGGCCCGGTGCCGCCCGGTTCGGTGCCGGTCGAGGACGTCTGGGTGGACGGGCCCGGCGGCCGGGTGCACGCCCTGGTGCAGCGGCCGACGACGCCCGCGCAGGGCCCGTACCCGACCGTGTTCGAGATCCACGGCGGCCCGACCCACCACGACAGCGACTCCTTCGCCGCCGGGCCGGCCGCCTGGCTGGACCACGGCTTCGCGGTCGTCCGGGTCAACTACCGCGGCTCGACCGGCTACGGCCAGGCCTGGACGGACGCGCTGCACGAGCGGGTCGGCCTGATCGAGCTGGAGGACATCGCCGCGGTCCGCGAGTGGGCGGTCGACAGCGGTCTGGCCGACCCGGCCCGGCTGGTGCTCACCGGCGGCAGCTGGGGCGGCTACCTGACCCTGCTCGGCCTGGGCGTCCAGCCCGACAGCTGGGCCCTGGGCGTCGCCGCGGTCCCGGTCGCGGACTACCACACCGCGTACGCCGACGAGATGGAGGCGCTCAAGTCGCTGGACCGCACGCTCTTCGGCGGCACCCCGGAGGAGGTCCCGGAGCGCTTCACCGCCTCCTCGCCGCTGACCTACGTCGAGCAGGTGCGGGTGCCGGTCTACATCAGCGCCGGGGTCAACGACCCGCGCTGCCCGATCCGGCAGATCGACAACTACGTCGAGCGGCTGGAGCAGCTCGGCAAGCCGCACCAGGTGTACCGCTTCGACGCCGGTCACGGGTCGCTGGTGGTGGAGGAGCGGATCAAGCAGCTGCGGCTGGAGATCGACTTCGTCCGGCGTCACCTGGGCACGACCGAGCGCGACGGAGACGGAGGGGCGGCGTGAGACGCCTCCTGATGCTGGCGGCGGCGGTGGCCGGGGCCCTGGTGCTCACCGGCTGCTCGGGCTCGCAGCGGGCCACCGCCGCCTGCCCGCCGCCGGCCGGCCCGCCGGCGCCGAGTTCCTCGG